>JAJFHO010000142.1 GCA_021775575.1 Hyphomicrobiales bacterium | reverse complement strand
CTCCTCCTCCCGCCCGTCCTTACGGATCACCCGCGCCGTCTTGGCGGCCATGTCAAGTAAGGCACGGATCGCTTTGCCAGTGCCCTCGCGTGCCCTGAGTTCCATCACCTGCCCCAGCAGGACCAGTGTGACGATCACCGCCGCGGCCTCAAAATAGACGCCCACATTGCCCTCAGTATCGCGGAACCCGGACGGGAATACCTCTGGCGCCAGCACTGCGACAATACTGAAGATGTAGGCAGCACTAACACCCATGCCGATCAGGCTGAACATATTGAGGTTCATAGTGCGGAACGATTTGTAACCACGCGCGAAAAACGGCCAGCCCGACCACAGGATCACTGGCGTGCTGATGACCAGCTCGATCCACAGCGTCGGCCGCTCGCCGAAAATGTCGCGAACAAAGCCGGCACCGACATAAGGACCCATAGTGAAAACCAAAAGCGGTATAGTCAGACCCGCGCCGACCCAGAACCGACGAGTGAAGTCCACCAGCTCCGGATTCGGCCCCTCGTCGGCCGCCGACACGCGCTTGGGCTCCAGTGCCATCCCACAGATCGGACAGTCGCCGGGGCCGACCTGCTCGATCTCGGAGTGCATCGGGCAGGTGTAAATCGTGCCCTCGGGCACCGGTTCGTGCGCGCGACGCTTTCCAAGATACCTGTCTGGATCAGCCTCGAACTCATCGTAGCATTTCTGTGAGCAGAAATGATGATCGGTACCTTCATGGGTGATCGAGAGTGTGTCGGGCCTGATATTCACCTTCATCCCGCAAACGGGGTCCTTGGCGGTTATGGCATCCGTGGCCGTATGGGCGTGGTCATGCCGGTGGTTGTGATGATGAGCGTCGTTCATGAATTTTCTCACTTCTCTGAATTTGACTTCGCCGGTCGACAGTCGGCTCAGTGAAACACCATCCCTTCAATGTGGAATCCGGCGTCGGCATGCAGCACCTCGCCGGTGATGGCGCTGGAGTAGTCGCTGGCGAGAACCAATGCCGTCTTTCCCACCTCACAGGCGTCAACCACTCGCCGCAGCGGCGCCTTGGTAACAGTCTCGTTCAACAGTTCGTCAAAATGCTCGATTCCGGAGGCCGCGCGAGTTTGGACCGCACCCGCCGAAATGGCGTTGACGCGGATAGAATTGCGCCCCAGTTCATGGGCCAGATAACGCACAGAAGATTCAAGCGCCGCCTTTACCGGTCCCATGACGTTGTAGTGGTCGACCACTTTCTCGGCGCCGTAATAGCTGAGTGTCATCAGGCTCCCGCCCTTATCCATCAGCGACTCGGCGAGCTTCGCCATGCGGATAAATGAATGGCAGGAGACCAGCATCGACTCCGCGAAGCCCTCCGCGGAGCAGTCAGTTAATCGCCCATGCAGGTCTTCCTTGCGCGCCCAAGCGATCGAATGAAAGACGAAATCCAGTCGGCCCCAGTCCTTTCGGATGGCATCGAACAAAGCCTCAAGCTGGCCCGGAATGGTCACATTGCAGGGCAGGAAGATCGGTGCCTTCACCTGCTTGGCGAGAGGTTCAACGAAGGGTTTGGCCTTCTCGTTCAAATAGGTCATCGCCAAGTCAGCACCGGCATTGCGGAAATGTTGCGCCGCCGACCACGCCAGACTGTGCTTATTGGCGATGCCGACGACAAGGCCTTTGTGGCCGTGTAAGTCCAGCAGTTCCATTCCAGTTAACCTCCTTGAATGCTCGCGGTCGCTCATGATTAGTGAAACCCTGCCGCAGTATTCCCGACTGCGTGACGGCACCACACGCAACCGCAATCGATGTGGTCGCAGCTTGGGTCTTTGAGAGACGCACGGTAACTCCACTGCGCTAGCGGAAAGACGAGGCGCGTAATGAGAGAGGGGTGATAGAGACGCCGTAGCTTCGCCGCGGTATCCGAGCGACTCAGCCCACGCAGCGCCCAACGCCATCCGCGCTCGCCTATTCCACCGAATATGAACCTGTTGCTGATGCCTGTGCGTAGGTGCGGCAATAGCTCTTGGCGCCAGAGCCGCGTGTAGTCAGCTCCCTCGAGAAGGCTGCGGGCCGCTAGAATGCCTGAGCGCAGGGCATAGCGTATGCCAAAACCTGCGAGTGCATCCTGGAACCCGGCCTGCTCGCCGACAACGAGGTGACTACCCTGTACCGCGGTGGTGGGAAGCCGAAAGTTGGCGAATCCGCCAAATGCCCGCTCGTTGCACATCTCAAGCCCGGATTTCTCACGGAAAAATGCAATCGTGCGCTCGACATGGACCGCCTGCCGTTTGAAGCCGGAAAACATGCAGCTCGCCAGGGTGCCTCGCCCGTTTTGGATCAGCAAGTATGCGTAACCGTGCGGCGCGAGAGCATTATTGAATGCGATCCAATTGCCGTCAGGCTGATCGGTTTCGAATACATAGCCCGCGGCGATGGCGTCGGCGACCCGGGGCCCGATCGCGAGTACGGTGGGACCGTCGAGCTCCGTTACCCGATCTGCGAAGCGCACCTCCGCGCCCGCGTCGCGGGCCTGCCTCAAGAGGTAGACATCCAGGCTATCCTCACGCTGGCCGCGATGAACCAGGTAATAGAGCGGTTGTTCGCTGCAGATCGGATAAGCCTGCCCCCATGCATCGAAGGCTGTGCCTTTGTGAACCGGGGAGCAACTGAAATCCGCCTTGATGCCGGCAGCACGGAACTCCTCGAGTACGTCGCGCCGGTCGCTCCAGTTCTCGATGCCTTGGAAATCAGAGTGGAAACGGCTTCCAACAGTGTCGTGCCACTCACGAACGACAACGCGACGGCCGCCCAAGGCCAGCACAATCGCACAGGTAAGCCCCGCTGGGCCGGCACCGACGACCGTTATCGGTGCCTCGCGATCCAGAACCCGTTTGTCGCCAATCAATGTATGTGCCAAAGCCCAGTCTCCTTATGGCTCGAGGACAAAGGTGCCGGGCGCATCGCAAAGCGGTCTAAAGCCTTTCTTCGGAGCACCCAATTTCGGCGGCTTGCGCAACTTTCCCGAATGGTTTTTCAGCCAACCCTGCCAGCATGGCCACCATGACCCCTCGTGGTTCACTGCCTGCTTCTGCCATGCGTCCGGGTCGACGTAGATATCGAGATCGTCGTGCGTCGCGATTTGATGATGTCGCTTCGAACTACCTGGCGGATTCACGATCCCTGCATTGTGCCCGCCATTGGAGAGGACGAAGGTCACGTCCGCGTTGGTCAGTGCGTGGAGTTTGTAGACCGAGCGCCAGGGGGCGACATGATCGGAGAGCGTGCTGACTGCAAAGACTGGCTTCCGAATATCCCGGAGCGACACCGGTCGATCTCCCACTTTGTAGCGCTCTTCGGCCAGATCATTGTTCAGAAACAGCTGCCTCAGATATTCGGAATGCATGTTGCAAGGCAGGCGCGTACCATCGGAATTCCAGGCCATTAGGTCGAACATCGGTTGACGTCGACCCATGAGGTAGGTGCGCACCATCGTTGACCAGACCAGGTCTTTAGAACGAAGAAGATGAAATGCCGCCGCCATCTGTTTGGTGTCGAGATTGCCTTGCTGAGCCATCATCGCTTCCAGAAAGCTCACCTGACTTTCATCGACAAAGAGCATGAGCTCGCCGGCTTCCGTGAAGTCCGCCTGCGCCGCTAGCATTGTTATGGTCTTGAGCCGGTCATCGCCGTCACGCGCCATGGCCGCAGCGGCGATCGCGAGGAGCGTTCCGCCAAGGCAATAGCCGACCGCGTGGACCTTATGTTGGGGGACGATTGTCGAGACAGCATCCAGAGCCGCCATGATGCCTATCTGGAGATAGTCGTCCATGGCGAGCGCGCGGTCTTCCTCCGTGGGATTTTTCCATGAAATGGCGAAAACCGTATGCCCCTTGCCGACGAGGTGCTTGACGAGGGAATTTTCAGGCGACAGATCGAGGATGTAGTACTTCATAATCCAGGCCGGGATTAACAGCACCGGCTCCGGATAGACTTGCTTGGTCGCAGGCTCATATTGGATGAGTTCAATTAGATCATTACGGAATATGACCTTGCCGGGCGTAACAGCAAGCTTGCAGCCGACCTCAAACGCCTCGGTGCCTACCGGTTTCTCGCCTCTCTGGAGCCGTTGCCAGTCCTCGAGAAAGTTGCTCATGCCGCGCAACAAATTGTGCCCTGCTTCATCAAATGTGGTTTTCAGCACTTCCGGATTGGCAAGCAGGAAATTGGCGGGTGACACCATGTCGAGCCACTGGCGCGCAGCAAAGGACACGATGTCTTGGTGATGCGGGGTTACGCCGGGAACGTCGTTTGTGGCGTTGTGCCACCATTGCTGGGTGAGGAGAAATCCCTGATAAATGGCGTTATAGGGCCACGCCTGCCATGCCTCTCCGGCAAAGCGCTTGTCCTGCGGCAAGGGTTCTATGCAGACACTGCAATGAGGATCGCCGCACGCCCGCGGGCAATATTCGAGAAAGCGCAACCTTTTTTGGGTTGCCTTGTCGATCAGTTCGATCTGTTTGTCCGGCGACATGAGCAGGTGCTGGGCCCAATCCAAATAGGCTTGTGAGAGAGCGACGGGGGACATTCCGCCTGTCATTCGCGCTATTGCGGCATGCAACGGCTGGTCGAAGGAATTGGAGCGCCGCTCCTGCGACGGCTTCACATTTATGCTCACCGATGGTGGTTTCTTCGACATCTCATCACCCGGGAATCGGACAGCAGGCGTGTTCGAGTTGCGGCACACAATTCAGGCTCGGCTCTGGCGCAGTGGTCTTGGCTAGGGAGATTTGGGGGGTCTTGTGATGCATCACGCTTGCCAGAGCCAGCGCCGCGAGGCGCGCGACCGGCGGGTCAGCACGTGAGCTCAGGGCCACCGGTACCGCGAGACCAAGGACGATGCCGGCGGCTACCGCTCCGGCCAAATATTGCAGGTTCTTCGCCAGGATATTGCCCGACACGAGATCGGGAACCAGCAGGATGTCCGCGTCGCCTGCAACCTCCGAAACGATCTCTTTTTCCTTCGCAGCCTTTGCAGAGATGGCGTTGTCGAAGGCAAGAGGACCGTCGACAATGACGCCGCCGATCTGACCGCGCCGCGCCATCAGCGTCAGGCAGGCGGCATCTAGCGTCGAGACGATTGCCGGGTTGACGGTCTCGACCGCCGACAGCGCGGCAACTTTTGGCGTCCGGACGCCGAGAAGATGAAAGAGCGCGACTGCGTTCCGTAGTATCTGCGCTTTTGCGTCCAACGCCGGCGCGATATTGATCGCCGCGTCCGTGATGCCGATTAGCTTACGGTAAGCCGGCACCTCGGCGACGAAAACATGGCTCACCCGCTGACCCGGCAGGCGTAGGCCGTGCTCTTTGTCGAGGAGCGCACGCATCAGCACGTCGGTATGGATGTTTCCTTTCATCACGGCATCAGCTTCGCCATCGCGCACGAGCTCGACGGCCTTGGCGGCCGCCAGCGGGTCGCTCAGCGCTGGCACGGTCCAACTGTCATCCGTCTTCCAGCCAAGCTCGCTGCAGGCATTCTCGATGGCCTTGGGGGCTCCTATCAAACGAGGCTCGACGAATCCCAGCTTGTGCGCTTCGCGCAGGGTCTCAAGGACCAGTCCCTGCGCGGCGTCGGCGACGGCGACCCGGATCGGCTTTAGCTCTTGGGCCTGGTCGATCAGGTCTTTCATGGTGGCAAGATGTGATGCCATCGCTCAAGCCTCCCGAGCCGCGGGTTGTTCGGCCAGAACATGGCGAACGTGGCGCGCAATCATTATCTCTTCGTCCGTGGGGAACGCCTCGACCACGACAGAGCTGCTCTTCGCCGAGATTATCGGCCGCCCACTAGCGTTGCGGGCGTTACCGAGCTCGATCCCCAAATAGGAAAGTCCATCACAGATTTTTGCCCGGATTTCGGGCGAATTGGCCCCAATGCCGCCGGTAAAGACCAGCCGATCGAGACCGCCCAGGGGAGCTGTGAGCGCCGCCAAATGCTTGCGTGCCCGGTAGCAGAAAAACTCGATCGCCTCGGCGGCAGCCTTTGAGCCCGGCCTCGCCAGGAGTTTCTGCATGTTACGGCTGAGGCCCGACAGGCCCAGTAGTCCACACTGCCTATAAAGGAGACGCTGCATCTGCTCAGTTGTGATGCCTTTCTCCTTGAGCAAGTAGAGCAGAATTCCGGGGTCGAGATCGCCCGAGCGTGTACCCATAGGCAAGCCGGCTAGCGTGGTAAGACCCGTGGTTGTTTCCACACTTTGTCCATCCCTGAAGGCGGCCATCGAAGCGCCATTGCCGAGATGGGCCACGATAAGGCGGCTATTCGCGGTGGCATCACCGGTGCGACTGCGCAGCTCTTCAATGACATATTCATAGGAAAAGCCATGGAAACCGTAACGGCGGATCCCCTGTTCTTCGAAATCCTGGGGCAGACCGGTCAGGCGCGCGAGACGGGGCAACGCAAGGTGGAACGCTGTGTCGAAGCAGGCGACCTGCAGAACATCGGGGCGCCGTACGCGAACCGCCATGATGCCGGCAAGGTTGTGCGGCAAATGCAGGGGTGCGAGCGGGATTAATTTTCGTAAGCGGGACTCGAGCGCAGCCGTGACGGGAAGCGAACAATCGCAATCGTTGCCACCGTGGACCACGCGGTGCCCGACAGCTAGAACCTGGTCATGCGACAAGAGCGTCTCGAGCTTCGAGAGGAGCAAATCCAGCGCGGCGACGTGATTGGGAATGTCGTGGATCTCGTCTATCAGAATGTTCCGGTCTTCATCTTTGGCC
This sequence comes from Hyphomicrobiales bacterium, assembly GCA_021775575.1. Lineage (GTDB taxonomy): Bacteria > Pseudomonadota > Alphaproteobacteria > Rhizobiales > Methyloligellaceae > JAJFHO01. The sequence continues at coordinate 4,713 of JAJFHO010000142.1, read as the reverse complement.
CTGAAGCGAGCGTCAGGAAGGCCGAGGCGCTCCAGAGCGCCGGACACCAAGCGCCGCGGCGCATTGGGCTCGTTGGCGAAGAGCGCAAACTTGACGCTGGACGAGCCGCAGTTGATGACCAATATGGTCGGATCAGAAATCACGATACTTCCCCACATTGCGCGCCTCGTCGGCGTTGTATCCGATGCTCGGCTGTGGACTCGTCGTTGACGGTACGCTTTGCTGGCCCACCGGTGAGGTTTTCGAGCGTGAACGGGTCAAGGGCGATCAGCAAATCCTTCACCTCGGCCTTGAGAGCGCACACGACAGGTTCGAACGCGATGATCTGTTCGCTGTGAAACACACCGGAGCCGAGCTCCGCTGACAACATCTGCCGCGCCGTTTCCGCTGCGGCAACCGCGGTCATCAACGCTTCATTGCGTCCGACGACACTCAGTTCGAGCGATCGGTCCTCCTGTTTGGTCGTGCCGGCGGCGCGCACCGCAACCGCGCAAATATCGGAGCCGACGCGGATGTTTCCGAACAGCCAAATCGCGGCGGCCCGCCAGAAGGGCTTGCGCATCAGCCGTCCCAGCCCAGCTCGAACGCCTGCCGCCAACAGCCAGGTCCAGAAGCGGCTCTCGAAGCACATCCATGTGGAAACCGAAGGCACGCTCAACGTCCGCGTCAGAACCTGCTGGTCGGAAAAATTGAATCGGTAAGCGGTGCTCACAACGCGTTGTCCGGGGAAGTGAACGCGTCGGCTTTCTCCGAAGCTCCGTACCGACAAATGCTGGCCTGCCTCGCGCACGTTGTAGGTGGCGTCGAGATTGTCCAGCATCCAGGCGATGGCGGCCTTGCCATGCCTGTCGCCCAAACCGAGTTGAATGAAAATATCGATCCGATGCGTCCGGCCCAGGGCCTTCATAGCTTGCGCCGCAATCAGATTGGTAAGGCCAGGGGCAACGCCGACGCTGAGTACGGCAGTAGCACCGCTACGTTTCGCCAGCCGGTCCAGTGCGATTGCATGGCGATGGAATTCATAACTGGCTGTCACGTCGAGGTAATCGACGCCTCGAGACAGGCACTGCTCAATGAAATGGGTGTTCTGCTGATCGAGGCAAACCAAGACCAACGCGACATCTTGCAAATGGCTGCCCAGTTTCCGGGAATTCACATCAAGCGCACGCCCGGTGGCGCCGCTGCCGATTCGGGCGGCACAGGCCGCTGCTTTGTCGAGGCTACGCCCGGCGATAACAAGACGGTTGGGAATGTTGGGCGCAAGCCGTTCGGCGATGAGTTGTCCGACTTGGCCGTAGCCACCAACAAGCATAACCTTACCCCGAATCTGGGGTGTCGACTCAGAAACTTCGAATGCAGGGTCATCGCTATGGATCACAATAGGACGATTGGAGTCCCAAGACCTTTGCCGTGCAGACTTGTTGCTGGACGAGCCGCAATCAATCATTGCGATGTCGGACGTGATCGGTATCGGTTTTTTCGATTGTCCTGTCATCATCGATCATTTCCCGACGTTCGGATCGCTTGATTTTGGGTACAGCAGTTCGAAGGCCTGCTCGTATGCGCGGTCCCGGATCTCCCGGGCCCTCTCTATCGCTTCGAAGGTCTGCGCGATGATGTCCCTCTCATTTTGAATCAAAGAATGGTCGTCGGGTAGTGGGGTCCGATTCTCGACCACTGCCTCGGCAAGAATCGCAACGCCGCGCATCCAGGGATTGAACGTCTCGGAGAACAGATACCGGCTGGTCCGCATGGGATGTATCCACTTCATCAGCTCAGCCGACCACGGATTGGTCGCCACCTGGACCCAGGGGCTGATGAAGTTGCGGTAGAAGGCCTCATTGGCCTCGGACACCGCCCGCACCCGCTCGAAGGCTTCGGTCTGTTGCGGAAACTTGAGGTCCTCGACGTTCCGTTCTTCGAAGCGCACAGAATATTGCGGTTTGTGGCAGTCCAGATCGCCGCTCGGATTGTCGATCTTCATCTCGTAGAGGCCCGGTTTCAATCCCTCGATATCGTCGAGGGATTCCAAGATGGCCCGGTGCTCGAAGCGCGCGACCGTTGCCGAGACAAAGATACCGAGATGGCCGACATGCGGGTTGGTCAGGTAGGCAATGCGCTGACCGGCTTTTTTAAGGTCGTCGGTGTTCTCGTAGACTGCGGGAATCCAGCCCAACGCCTGATGCGGCGGCGTAATATTATCGCCGTAGGACGCGAAGATGACGAGCGGGTTCCGAATACGCCGCAGGTCGGCGACACAGCCGTCGCAAATGCGCATGAGACCCTTTTCAAGCTTGTTACCGATGAACAGATTCTCGACGATCGCGACAATCTCCTCGTCGCTCAGAAAATAGAACCCATTCCACCACTGCTCGAATTCGAGGAACCGATCGCGCTCCGTATCAACCTTGTTGAAAAGGCTGGCATATTTCTCCCAAATGGCCTTTTCAGGCTTCAGATTTTCAAAATTCTGCGCTAGCCAGGCACCGTCGAAGCGTCCGTTGCCGAGATCGGCGGTTAGGTGCGCAAGCCACGCACCACCCAACAGGCCGCCGGTCACCCGCATCGGGTTGGTGCCGGACTCTCCCGCCCAATAGGACAGCGGCGAGCCGTTGAGGACGACCGGACCGGTGAGACCCTCGCAGTCAGCCGAGAGCAGCGTAACGGCCCATCCCGCCTGGCAGTTTCCGTAAAGCACAGGCGGCTTGCCAGGATGGCGCTTGGCAACCTCTTCAACGAAGCGCCGCAATGCATGATGGACATCCGCCAGCGTTTGCCCTGGGGCTGGTTCGGGGAAGAAGATCACAAAGTAAACCGGGTGCCCTTCATGGAGAGCCATGCCGACTTCAGAGTCATGCTTGAACCCGCCGATCCCGGGACCGTGCCCGGCACGTGGATCAACCACGATGACCGGCGGCTTGTCCGGATCGACGCAGTCATCCCAGCAATCCTCGCCCACCTCCGTGATCCGCAACAGGGCATAATTCGCTGGGTGCTCGAATCCACGGGCGTCCAACAAGGTTTCGTATTTGAAGTCGAGCACCGGCGGCAGGCCGGCCCGTTCATGTTCGAGCATGTCGTTTGCGCGCTGGCGCAAGGTGTCCCAGAACATGATGCTGCGCTGCCAAAGATCAGGCCCGTAGTCCAAAGCCTCTTGCAGGGGCATGGGCAGCGCTGGCTTGGACCGTGGCCTGCTCGCCCGAACTTCAGCGGTATCCGTCTTCATCGAACGCGCGTGCTTTTTCGATTTCCCAGCCTTACTCGGGCGGGTCCCAGGGTCGGCTTTTAAGGCTTCTTGTGTCACAGACATGTCAATCTCCTATGGTTAGGTCGACGTTGTGGCAGTCTTGATCACTGCCTCATTCGACACGTAGATCTGTCCGAGTAGGGCTGTCCTCATCCGCCCGCGTCCTGGACCAATTGGTGGCCTTTCCCACCAATCTGAATCTCGCCGATCACCTTCAGGGTTTTCTGATCCAAGACCCAAAGCTTGGGTTCATCAGCACTGGAGACGTAGAGCTTGCCTGTCCCGCGAATGGCAGCGAGGTGGTACGGCTCAGGGCTTAGCGGCGTGCTCCGGTAGGTGTCCGTCAACAGGTCGATTGCGACAAGTTTGTCATCGCCGCGGGCGGCAACAAAAAGTGTCTTGCCATCTTCTGATAGATCTATCCCGTGTAGTATCTCTCCAACCGGGATTGTCTACACGACCGCCCTTTTGGAAACGTCAACCACGGACACGGAACCGTCGTCGATGTTGTTAACGAACAGCCGGGCACCGGACTTTGAAAGCACGATATGCTCCGGACTGGCTCCAACAACGGCGTTCCACTGGACGATCCACCGCGTCACATCGACAGAACTGACGGTGTTGTTGCCAGCGTTGCTGACGTAAACGCTTTTGCCGTCTGGACTGAATACGGCGTAGTTGGGAAGGGCACCGGTCGAGAAATTGGCGACGACCTCGTAGGACTTGAGGTTGATCGCGCTGATCCTGTCTTCGGCAGGATGCGTAACAACTGCAAACCGCCCATCGGGGCTCACAGCCACGTGGTGAACAGCGCCAGGTACGTCAACCCGCCGGACAATCGACCTGTCTGCGGTACGGATAATCGAGAGCGTGCTGATTTCCGAACTTTTCGCGGCGGAATCGGATTTCGTCGGCTTGTGATGCGCGGCATGCTCGTCCGCTGACACGCCCGATGGCTTCGCGGGCGGCTTCACCTTCCTGTCGCGCCCCTCGTAGCTCCCGGCAACAAGGAACCGGCCGTCAGGCGTCCGGGCCAGTCCGTGAACGGCCGGCAAACCTTCGATCTTTCCGATCACCTTGTCCGTAGCGATGTCGACAAGGACCAGCTTATTGTCGCTGCCAAGCGGGACATAGGCTACCTCACTGGCAACTGCCGGTTGGGCAGCGATAGCGACGCTTGTCGCAAGGAAGATTGCTGCGGTGGCGTATTTGGCAAAGGATCTCATCTTGGGTGCTCCTTTTGGTTGGTCAACAAGTCAGCGGGGCAGAACCCGCCCTAGCGCTTCGCGCAGATCGCTCGAGATTCGAGTAGGCGCCGATGCGTGTGCGTGACGGCTTCCTCCTGAGTGTTGAAGGGGCCTCCCGCCCGTTGTCGTGCCGGCGTTGAGGGGGGAGCACCGGCGGGGCGAGAGGCCGCTCCTGTCGCGTTTTCTTCTTTTGTTTTGCCTCGGTCTTCATCGTTGGTT
>JAJFHO010000141.1 GCA_021775575.1 Hyphomicrobiales bacterium | reverse complement strand
CCAGCGCGGCCGCGGGCGCAAGCCGAGGGAAAAGGCCTCCTCGCGCCCCGCGAAAGCGTCCCGTTCGAAATCGCCCCGAAGGGCTTCCGAGAAGCCGGACGTCAAAGCCGAACGAGGCTCTGGCCAGAGCCAAAAAGAGAGTAACGGCCGGCGCGGCCGATCCTCAGGAAAGGCGAAAGAGCAGGGAATGGGCGATCATGTTCCGGCATTCCTGAAAAAGCCGGTTCGGCCTGTCGCCGACTGAGAAAAACCAGCGCTTTACACACTCTTAACAAGCTTGCGGCAGTCTAAGAATCAGCTTGAAGAAGTATAAATTTCGCGCCGGGGGTTTTTGCGGCGGCGATTGGATATTCGATTCCGCCGGGGTCAATATGGATAGCAGCACCGATAATCAGAAAACCGACAGGACCGCCGCTGGAGATAATGATGTCCAGCGGACAATCTCAATCGGCGAGCGTTCAATCAGCTATCTGAAGCAGTTCCGCACACCCGCGATCCCGCGCAATTATGAAATCTTCTACCTGCACTCATCTGGTCAAAACAAAGAACTGTCCGATGCCATCCGCAAAGCGCTCCGGGCGCATTCCTGCCTGACGGAAGAAGACGCCGAGCGTATATACGAGGAATATATCCAGCCCACGGCATATGCCGCGCAGGTCGATCTGGTCGGCGGTCAGATTTCGAGTGAGATCAAGGAACTTTTGACGGCGATCGCCACCGCGTCGCAAAAAACAGGTCTTTTTGGCAATTCGCTGAAAGGGATTACCGAAGAACTGGGTGCGGTTCGGTCGCCATCTCAGCTCAACATTATCGTCAAGAAGCTCGTTCTCTCCACGAACGAAATGACGGACTACAGCCACGATCTGGAAATGCGGCTTGCGGAGTCGAGACAACAGATCGAGGAAATGCATCACAATCTCGAGACCATCCGCGCCGAATCGCTAACCGACCAGCTGACCGGCCTCAGCAACCGCAAACGCTTTGACGAGGTTCTGGAAACGGAAATGAAGGAAGCCGAGGAGTCCGGCGAGCCGCTTTGCATGATGCTGATGGATATTGATCGTTTCAAGTCGTTCAACGACACTTTCGGGCATCAGACGGGTGACCAGGTTCTGCGTCTTTTCGCACACACGATGAAGGCAAATGTCAAAGGGCGCGACCTTACCGCGCGCTACGGCGGGGAAGAATTCGCAATCATCCTGCCGAAAACAAAATTGAGTGCCGCGGTCTCCCTCGGCAATCAGATACGCGAGGCCGTCCGCAGCAAGGAGCTGATCAAGAAATCGACCGGCGAAAGCCTTGGCCGCATAACAATGTCGGTCGGCATTTCATGCCACAAACAGAATGATACGGCGGAAGAATTAATCCGGCGCGCCGATATGTGCCTGTATGCCGCAAAAAACGGCGGCCGCGATCAGGTGAAATGCGAGACCGATCCCGGTATTGATATCGAGACCGAAGCCGCATAAACGGCCCTCTCCTCCAAAGATCGCCGGGTCACTTTTCGGACATGAGAGACGGCGATTACCGATTCTTCTTGCCCTTCAAGGCAATCTCATGGGCTTTTCGGGCCCAGAGCGCGAAATCGTCGGGATCGTCGTAGAGCCGCTCCGGAACCTCCCAATAGGACATAGTCGCCGCCTTGCCCCTGGCTTCGTAACGAAAAGGCCCCTTGCCCTCCGCCGCGAAGTCCGGGCAGCTGGTTTCGTCGGCTTTCAGATACAATTTGGCGCCCGCGATAATTGCAATCATGACGCCTTCGTGAAAGACACCGCCGCCGCCAAACATACTGCGGATGGTGACCGCGCCGAAACCGGCGAAGAGGTCCTCGACGAAATTTTTGAAATCGTCGGGAATAGCCACTGAAAATGCACCTTATGGCGGCGTCGGGCCCGGAGGCTCAGGACAACTGGACCGGCTTTTCAAAGGTCTTGAGCTGCGCTTCGCTGGCCGGCGAAATTGCGACGGATTCGCCGCATCCGCAGGCGCTGGTCTGGTTTGGATTGTTGAACACGAAATTGGCCGAAAGCTTATCCACCTTGTAATCCATCTGCGTGCCGAGCAGAAAAAGCACGGCCTTGGGATCGATGAACAGCGTCACGCCCTGATCCTCCACAACATCGTCGAGCGGATCGGCGCTGTCGGCATAGTCCAGCGTGTATTCCATGCCGGCGCATCCCGCATTCTTCACGCCGACCCGGAGGCCCGCAATATGCTTGTCCGCATTGGCCATGATCGAGCGCACCCGATCCGCGGCGGCTTCGGTCAGGGTCATGACTTTGGGTCTTGGTCGTGTATTGGTCATGGTTTGAAAATAATGTCCTGTTTCGCCAGCTTCAACCCGCCCTCTTATGGACGCGTTTCGTTTAAAACATATTGAGCGCGACCTGCGCTTCCTCCGACATCCGGCCCGGGTCCCAGGGCGGGTCGAAAACGAGATTGACCTTGACGTGAGCAATGCCCTCCACACTGGCGACGGCATTCTCCACCCAGATCGGCATCTCGCCGGCAACCGGACATCCCGGCGCCGTCAGCGTCATGTCAACCTCGACATTGCGGTCGTCGTCGACATCGATCTTGTAAATCAGGCCAAGCTCGTAAATGTCGACGGGGATTTCCGGGTCATAAACCGACTTGATCGCGGTGATCATGTCATTTGTCAGCCGCTCCAGCTCTTCCGGTCCGATCGACGAGCCCGGTTCGGGCGCAGACGCCTGCGCCGACTGCACGGTTTCAGCGCACGCGTCGGGCAGCTCCGCCCGATCAGCGATATGCTCGGAAAGTTTTGGATCTTCACTCATATCATTCATGCGAAAAAGTCCTGTGCCTTGATAATCGCTTCGGCCAGGGCGTCCACTTCGCTCTCCGTATTGTACATGGCAAAAGATGCACGGCAGGTTGAGGTGACGCCGAACCGTTCAAGCAATGGTTCCGCGCAATGGGTGCCGGCGCGTACGGCGACGCCGGATCTGTCGATGATAGTGCTTACGTCATGGGCGTGGGCGTCTTGCAACGCGAATGAGATAATGCTCGCCTTGCCTCGAGCGGTTCCAAACATCGTGAGCGAATTGATTTCGCCGAGCCGCGCTTGCGCATAGGCGAGAACCTTGTCTTCATGCGCCTTGATACGCTCCTGCCCGATGCTCTTTACATACTCCAGCGCCGCGCCGAGCCCGATAGCCTGCACGATCGCCGGCGTACCAGCCTCGAAGCGGTGCGGCGGCGCGGCATAGGTGACATTGTCGGTCGTTACTGTGCCGATCATCTCGCCGCCACCCTGATAAGGCGGCATCGCTTCCAGATGCTCTTTCTTGGCGTAGAGCACGCCTATACCGGTCGGCCCATAGAGTTTGTGGCCGGTGAAGATATAGAAATCGCAATCGAGATCCTGAACGTCGATGGGGAGATGAACGGCGCCCTGCGCCCCGTCGACCAGAACCGGAATCCCGCGGTCATGAGCCAGTCTTATAACTTCTTTGACCGGCACCACCGTGCCGAGGACATTCGATATATGCGTAATTGCCACCATCTTGGTTCTGGGCGTCAGCAGTTTCTCGAATTCCTCGACCAGGAACTCGCCGTCATCCGATACCGGCGCCCATTTGAGCACCGCGCCGGAACGCTCGCGGTGGAAATGCCAGGGCACGATATTGGAGTGATGCTCCATGATCGTGAGGACGATCTCATCTCCCGCGCCGATTGCCGTCCCGCCAAAGGACTGTGCGACGAGGTTGATGGCTTCCGTCGCATTGCGGGTAAAAATGATTTGATCGCTGGAGGGTGCGTTGATGAAACCGCGCACGCTTTCGCGGGCTTTTTCGAAATTCTCCGTGGCCGTATTGCTCAGATAGTGCAAGCCCCGGTGCACATTGGAATATTCATGGGAATAGGCGCGCTCGACTGCGTCGATGACCGCTTTCGGCTTTTGCGCCGATGCGCCGTTATCGAGATAGACGAGCGGCTTGCCATGCACTTCGCGCGACAGAATTGGAAAATCGGCGCGAATACGCTCGACGTCGTAGTCCTCTCGAGCGGAGTGTTTCTCCGGTATGGCGGCCATTGTTTCCATCGCCCCTACGCCCCCTCGTCCGCAAGCCAGGCTTCGGCCATGGTCTGAAACGCCCCGCGAACGGCCTCGTCATCAACCTTGGCAATCGCTTCACCCGTGAAGGCGGAAATCAAAAGTGCTCGCGCCTGCGGCTCGGGGATGCCGCGCGAGCGCAGATAAAACAGAAATTCCTCATCCACCTGACCGGAGGTAGAGCCATGGCCGCACACGACGTCGTCGGCGAAAATCTCCAGTTCGGGCTTTGAATCGAATTCGGCCGCTTCGGACAGAAGCATGGCATGCGCCGCCTGATGACCGTCGGACTTTTGCGCATCGCGGTGGACATTGACCTTGCACTGGACGATACCGCGCGCCGCGTCATCGAGAACGAGCTTGTAGAACTCCCGGCTCTCGCAGCCGGGCACGGCATGATCGACCACCATCGTGGTGTCGTTATGCTGGCCTCCCCGCGCCATCACCGCGCCATTGAGATGCGACGATGCACCCTCGCCCGCAAAGGCCACGAAAATCTGGTTGCGGGACAGCGCCCCACCTGTCGAAAACTGAAAGGCACGGTAGCTCGCCTGCGCGCCGAGACGCGTCATCCAGGTCGAGAGGTGGGTCGTCTCCGCGCCTTCTGTTTGCGCCTTGATATGCTGCAAGGATGCCCGCTCGCCCAGCATGGTCTCCGTGACCGCATTCACCTGCGACGGCATTGTGCCCAGCTGCACATGCGCCTCGACGACCGTGGCTTCGACGCCATCGCCGATAGCCAACAGATTGCGCGTCATCGCCGATGTGGGGCGCTCTGATTCCCCGCCCGTCACATGCACGATCATAATCGGCTTTTCAAGCCGGCCGGGCGCTGCCATCCGGGTGCGAAGCGCCACGCCGTTGGCCAGGAAAGCCTGGTTGAGTGCAACGGTTGCATCAGCCGGCCGCGGCGGGTTGACCGTCGTCAGCATGCCCCTTACCCAATCGGGCGCGTCGTCGACAGCCTTATGCAGCGGCAGTATCTCGCAGCTCCCCGACAGGGCGGCAAGATCGGAAAGCGCCTCGTCCAGAACGCCGTTCACCAGCACAAGACGCACGGCGTCGATATCGCCGAGAGGTCCCAGAAGCGTGGCCAGCTTTTCGCCCGACAGCGCCGCCGCATCGCCGGCCGGTCCGTAAACCTCGCCAATGCGCGCGCGCAAATCGGTATATTTCCATTCCTCGACGCGGCGATGGGGCAGGCCGATGGCATTGAACTCGGACATGGCATCTTCGCGCAGACGCTGCACCCAGTCCTGTGAAGACGAGCGGCTCTCCAGCTCCGAAAATTGAGCGGCGTAGCCCTGCTCGGCCTTGGTTTTGAGTCTTTCGGCGGTCATGTGTCGCACACCTGTTCCTCAAGCCGCTTCTTCGCCGAACTCGGCGTAACCGGTTTCTTCCAGCTCCAGCGCCAGCTCCTTGCCACCGGTGCGTACGACCCTGCCGCCCGACAGCACATGGACCTTGTCCGGCACGATATAGTTGAGCAGGCGCTGATAGTGGGTAATGACCAGCGTGGCGCGGTCCGGGCTGCGCAGCGCGTTCACGCCTTCAGCGACAATCTTGAGCGCGTCGATATCCAGCCCGGAATCGGTCTCATCGAGCACGCAGAGGGTCGGCTCAAGCAGCGACATTTGCAGGACTTCCTGGCGCTTTTTTTCGCCGCCGGAAAATCCAACATTAAGAGGTCGCTTTAATTTATCGCTGGAAATCTTTAAATCAGCTGCTTTTTCTTTTACCAGACGCATAAAGTCCGGTGTCGACAATTCCTCCTGCCCGCGCGCCTTGCGGACCGCATTCAGCGACGTCCGGAGGAAGGTCATGGTCGCGACGCCCGGGATCTCGATCGGATATTGAAAAGCGAGAAACACGCCTGCCACGGCGCGCTCGTCGGGTGCCATCGCGGTAATGTCCTCACCGTTCCAGGTGATCGAGCCGTCCGTCACCTCATAGTCGTCCTTGCCCGCAAGCACATAGGCCAGGGTGGACTTGCCCGAGCCGTTCGGGCCCATGATGGCATGCACTTCGCCCTTGGGGAGAACCAGATCGATGCCTTTGAGGATTTCCGTATCATCTTCAGCGATCTTCACGTGAAGGTTCTTGATTTCCAGCATTACTCTGTCTGTTCCTTGTTATCCTTACCCAGCTTCCGCCAGGTCCGCCACGCCTCGAACAACATCGCAGCGCAACCAAATGCCAAAATGTAAGGGCCCCATTTCGCGCCAAAGACGGAAGCTCTGAGCCCGGTAGCGTCGGCGATTGCAAGGCCTGCAAAAACCAATGCTCCCGCCAGCTGAATCCACATTTTCGTCCATGCACTCATCTAGCCGACTGAGCCCTCCAGGCTGATTCCAATGAGCCTCTGCGTCTCGGCCATGAATTCCATCGGCAGTTTCTGGATCACGTCGCGCACAAAACCGTTGACGATCAGCGCCACCGCTTCTTCTTCATTCATCCCGCGCGCCTGGCAATAGAACAACTGGTCGTCGGAAATCTTCGAGGTCGTGGCTTCATGTTCGAAGGTCGCCTGTGAATTCTTCGCCTCGATATAGGGGATCGTGTGGGCGCCGCATTGATCGCCGATCAGAAGCGAATCGCAGGCGGTAAAATTCCGTGCGCCCGTCGCCTTGCGATGCGCGGAAACGAGGCCGCGATAGGTGTTGTCGGAGCGGCCTGCGGCGATGCCCTTGGAGATGATCCGGCTGGAGGTATTCTTGCCCAGATGGATCATCTTGGTGCCGCTGTCGACCTGCTGATAGCCATTCGAAATCGCGATCGAATAGAATTCGCCGACTGAATTGTCGCCGCGCAGGATGCAGCTTGGATATTTCCAGGTGATGGCCGAACCGGTCTCCACCTGGGTCCAGGAAATCTTTGAATTTCGGCCCCGGCAGTCGCCGCGCTTGGTGACGAAATTATAGACGCCGCCCTTGCCCTCCTTGTCGCCCGGATACCAGTTCTGAACGGTGGAATATTTGATTTCCGCATCGTCCAGAGCGACCAGCTCGACCACCGCCGCGTGCAGCTGGTTTTCATCGCGCATCGGCGCGGTGCAGCCCTCCAGATAGCTCACATAGGAACCCTTGTCGGCGATGATCAAGGTGCGTTCGAACTGCCCCGTCTGCTTCTCGTTGATGCGAAAGTAAGTCGACAATTCCATCGGGCAGCGCACCCCTTCGGGGATGTACACAAAACTGCCGTCGGAAAACACGGCCGAATTCAGCGTGGCGTAATAATTGTCGGATGTCGGCACCACCGTGCTCAGATATTTCTTCACCAGATCGGGATGTTCCTTCACCGCTTCGGAAATAGGGCAGAAGATCACGCCGGCCTTGGCCAGCTCCTTCTTGAAGGTGGTGACAACGGAAACGGAGTCGAACACCGCGTCGATAGCCACCTTGCCGTAGCCGCTATTGCCGCTTTCGACATCGTCGAGTTGGCTCGGCTCGTCCTGCTTGCGGACGCCGGCAAGGATTTCCTGCTCCTTCAGGGGAATGCCGAGCTTGGCATAGGTCTCCAGCAGTTCCGGATCGACCTCATCCAGGCTCTTGGGCCCTTCCGTACTCTTGGGCGCGGCATAATAATAAAGGTCCTGGAAATCGATCTTGGGATAGTGCACCCGCGACCATTTCGGCTCGTCCATGGTCAGCCAGCGCCTATAGGCTTCCAGCCGCCAGTCAAGCATCCACTGAGGTTCGCCCTTCTTGTCGGAGATGAAGCGGACAATGTCCTCATTCAGCCCCTTGGGCGCCTTGACCGTCTCGATATCCGTCTCGAAGCCATACTTATACTTGTCGACTTCCATCTCTTTGACGTGTTCGACGGTTTCCTGAACTGCTGCCATACCGTGTTTTTCCGCTTTTCCTATTCGCTTCTTTATGTTGCGCAGCCGGTTCGCCGCTCAGGCGACCGCCAGGCTTTCATGCTGTTTCACGATGCCGGCCCAGGCATCCAGGAACCGGTCGATATCGCTTTCCCGAGTGTTCCAGCCAAGGCTCACCCGGAAGGTTCCTTCCGCGACTTCCGCCGCAACCCTGATCGCTTCGAGCACGTGACTTCGCGAGACCTTGCCGGACGAGCAGGCCGAGCCCGCGCTGAGCGCGATGCCGGCCAGATCGAAGGCGATCACGAGCGTTTCCGCCTTGGCGCCTTTCAACGCTAGCGCCGAGGTATTGGGCAGCCGCTCCGGCGTTGCCGAAAAGACATCGGCCGTTTGCGATATCGCCACCGCCTCGCGCTCCAGCCTGTCGCGCATCGCCTCGATTTCACTCATCCGATCCAGATCGCGCAGGGCGCATTCCGCCGCGACGCCAAAGCCTACGATGCCGGCCACATTTTCCGTGCCCGCGCGTCTTCCGGTCTCCTGCCCGCCGCCGAGAACCAGCGGCGTCAGCTCAGCGCCACTGCGCAGGATGAGCGCGCCGACGCCCTTGGGACCACCGATCTTGTGTGCCGAAAGCGACATATAGTCGACGCCGAGAGATGCAAAATCGAGCGGCATGCGCCCAGCCGCCTGAACCGCGTCGGTATGAATGGCATAGTCCTGCTCGCGGGCAATCTCGACGATGCGCGCGACCGGCTGCACGGCGCCCGTTTCGCCATTGGCCAGCTGCACCGAGACAAGCGGAGCGGACATATCGCCACCGGTGCGCTCCCGGCTTCCCCTGAGCAGCGCGAACCATCCGGCCTCTACCTGCCCATCCCTGCAAGCGGGAATCTCGACGAATGTCCCGACGCCGCGCCCAACCGCTCCGTAACCAGCGGCCAGGACGGACTCATGCTCCATGGCCGACGCGGCGACGAGGCTCCAGCCCCTGGCGATGACGGTCTGGTTGGCTTCGCTCGCACCGCTTGTAAAAACCACCTCGCCCGGTTCGCACCCGGCAAAGGAGGCGATTTGCGCGCGGGCGCGCTCCACCGCGGCGCGTGCGCGCCGCCCCTCGTGATGCACAGACGACGGATTGCCGAAAATGGAAAAGGCGTCCGACATCGCATTCCGCGCCTCGTCGCGCAGCGGCGCGGTCGCGTTATAGTCGAGATAGATGCGCTCGGCTGTCATCGTGTCACCGCCTCGCCTTCGCGGCCCCCATGGGGCTCTCCGGCTTCCGGAGCGGGCTGCACCGCACGCAATGCATCATAGGCCGACCTATTGTCGACAATGTCGGCAAGCGTCACGCCGTCCAGAAACGCAATGATATGGTTGCCCAGAGAGCGCCAGAGATCGTGGGTCAGACATCTATGCTCGGCGACGCATCCACCGCGCGTCTCGCCGGCGCAGCGCGTCATCTTTACCGGCTCGTCCACCGCCGCCATGACTTCTGCCAGAGTGACTTGCGATGAGTCGCGCGCCAGGCGGTAGCCGCCGCCCGGACCGCGCATGGAGTCGACGAGACCGGCGCGGCGCAGCTTGGCAAAAAGCTGTTCGAGATAAGGCAATGAAATATGCTGACGGGCGGAAATCGACGCCAGCGATTCCACCGCCCCCTGCCCGGCGGTGGCAAGATCGGCCATCGCCATGACCGCATATCGGCCTTTGCTGCTTAACTGCATTTCCTTACCGGTACACCAATCAAAACGGCATCCGCCGCTCAACGCTTGCAATTGCCCCCTGTGCCTGTGCTATGAAGCGGCGGCGCAGGCAGGCGCGAAGAGGGTTACCATCTTGTTTTGAACTATTCTAATTCCAATCCGGATTTTAAATACCTGAGTGCAGGAGTCAAGTATTCTGAATCCAGCCGGAAGCGCTCTTTGTCGCACCTCCCGCCCAGGTAGAATAAATGTCAGACCAAGTTTTTGAGGTTACATGCCAGAAGTCATAATTAGCGGACCGGCCGGACGTATCGAGGCCCGCTACCATCATGTGCCGGCGCCGGACGCGCCGGTCGCCATTATCCTTCATCCGCACCCGCAATTCGGCGGAACGATGAACAATCAGATCGTCTATCAGCTCTACTACACCTTCGTGCGCCGGAAATTTTCCGTGCTCCGCTTCAATTTTCGCGGTGTCGGGCGCAGCCAGGGGCTTTTCGACAATGGGCCCGGCGAGTTGTCGGACGCGGCGACCGCGCTCGACTGGATGCAGGGCTATAATCCTGAATCGAAATTCTGCTGGATCGCCGGCGTTTCCTTCGGCGCCTGGATTTCAATGCAATTGTTGATGCGGCGGCCGGAGATTGCCGGCTTTATTTCCGTGGCCCCGCCGGCAAACCTCTATGACTTCAGCTTTCTGGCGCCCTGCCCATCGTCGGGACTGATGGTCAATGGCGGCGATGACCGTGTTGTGTCCACAGAAGATGTCGCGGGTCTGGTGGAAAAGCTCAAGACGCAGAAGGGCGTGATCATCGATCATGAGATCATTCCCAATACCAACCATTTCTTCGAGGGCCATGTCGACGAGCTGATGAAGGTCGTCGACGCCTATCTGGACAAGCGGCTTAATGGCCGCACCGAATCGGCCGCCTGATAAGTCGCGTAACCCCGGGCCGAGGCCAGCATTCCCCCTGTCGCGCGGGCCGGAACGCCTGTCGTTCCGGGATAGCTCACCGCCGTCCTCCGTGCAATTGCGCGTCAAACCTGATACATCGCCGGGAGATTTGAAACACGACTCGCATGTCCCAATACCTGCCCTGAGCGACCGGCCATGAGTGCATATAAATCAGAATTCCTGCAAAGGCTCGCCGAGCGCGGCTACATCCATCAATGCACCGACGAGACGGGTCTCGACGAAGCGGCGCTCGAGGGGCCCGTACGCGCCTATATCGGCTTCGACTGCACCGCGCCGAGCCTGCATGCGGGAAGCCTGCTTGGCATCATGATGCTGCGCATCCTCCAGCAGACCGGCCACAAGCCCATCGTCCTCATGGGCGGCGGCACCACCAAGGTCGGCGACCCGTCGGGCAAGGAGGAGTCGCGGCAGATGCTGAGCGAAGCGGATATCGCCGCGAACATGGCCGGCATCCGCGATGTGTTTTCCCGTTTTCTCACCTTTGGCGAGGGGCCGTGCGATGCGGTGATGGTCAATAATGCCGACTGGCTGGACAAGCTCAACTATGTAGGCTTTCTGCGCGACTATGGGCGTCATTTCACAATCAACCGCATGCTCTCCTTCGATTCGGTCAAATTGCGGCTGGAGCGCGAGCAGCCCCTCACCTTCCTCGAATTCAACTATATGATTCTCCAGGCCTATGATTTCCTCGAGTTGCACCGCCGTCAGACATGCAGCTTGCAGATGGGCGGCTCAGACCAGTGGGGCAACATCATCAACGGCATTGAGCTGGCCCGGCGCGTCGACGGCGCGGAGCTCTATGGGCTCACGACCGCGCTGCTGACGACGTCGTCCGGCGCCAAGATGGGCAAAACCGCGGCCGGGGCCGTCTGGCTCAACGAGGATATGCTCAGCGCCTACGACTATTGGCAATATTGGCGCAACACCGAAGATGCCGATGTCGGCCGCTTTCTGCGCCTGTTCACCGAGCTGCCCGTCGGCGAGATCGAACGCCTGGAGCGGCTCGAAGGGGCGGAGTTGAACGACGCGAAGAAAATCCTGGCAACCGAAGCGACCCGGCTCGCCCATGGCGATAGCGCCGCGTCAACAGCGGCGGATACGGCGCGCAAAACCTTCGAGCAGGGCGAAGCGGCGGAAGGACTGCCGACAATCGAACTTCCGCGCAGCGAACTCGAGGCGGGGCTGGGACTGCTGGCGACCTTTGTCAGGGCGGGCCTGGCGGCCAGCAACGGGGAAGCCCGGCGGCATGTGCAAGGCGGCGGCGCACGCGTCAACGACGTGCCCGCAGGCGATACCAATGCCCAGCTCACCCTGGCCGACGTCACCGCCGACGGGGTCATAAAATTATCGATCGGCAAAAAGCGCCACGTGCTGGTGCGCCCGGTTTGATACGCCACCCGCTGGGCGTTAAGTTCCCGACCGTTGTCCAGCTCATGGTCTCATAAACAGGATTCGGAAACTCGCCGCCCATGCCAGCCCCCGTCCGCCCGCTGTTCGGATGGCTCGCCGCCTTTGGCGTTGTCGTCATATGGGCCGGCTGGATCGTGGTGTCGCGGTTGGGCGTCGTCCAGACACTGACCATCTACGACATGATGGTGCTGCGTTTCCTGGTCGCCGCTGTCGCCGTCGCGCCGTTCCTGTGGCGCCACTGGCCGCGCCACCTGCGCTGGTGGCAGATCGCGCTGATCTCTTGTGGCCAGGGTGCGCCTTATCTGGTGTTCGCCTTCGGCGGCCTGCAGTTCGCGCCGGCTTCTCACGCCGGAATCATGATGAACGGCACCCTACCGGTATTCGCCGCCATCCTCGGCTGGCTCTGGCTGAAAGATCGCCCGGACCGCTGGCGGGGCGCCGGCATGGCGGTGATCCTCATCGGCTGCGGCCTGATCGGCTGGGACCGGGACTCTGTCGGCGTCGGGCCCGACGCCTGGATCGGCCATCTCATGTTCATGGCGGCGGCGCTGTTCGTCGCCGCCAACCTGATCGGCACCAAGGCCTGGCAGTTGACGCCCATGCAAGCGATGGTCTCGATACCGACGCTCAATCTCCTGTGGTTCGGGCCGCTGTATCTGGCGTTCCTGCCGAAGGCGCTGGCCCAATCGCCCTGGCCGGAAATCCTTCTGCAGGGCGCCTATCAGGGCCTTGGCGCCAGCGTCGTGGGCGTCCTGTTCTTCGCCGCCGCCATCCGCTCCATCGGCACATCGCCGACCGCCGCGATGATGGCAATGGTGCCCGGCATGGCGGCGCTTCTCGCCATCCCGGTGCTCGGCGAATGGCCAAGCGCGCTCGCCTGGACCGGGCTCATTCTCACCACCGGCGGCATCCTGCTGGCCACCGGCTGGCGATCGGGCCAACGCCGGTGAAGCGGCGGTCACAGCCATCACGATCATTGACCAAACGGGTCTGACAACGGGCCCGGCTTCGATCTGAATATTTGTGCGCTTTACGCCAGCCGGGAAGATTACCCATCAGGTCATGAGTCCATGACCCAGGCCGTGTACTCATAAATGAGCATCGGCTGAGCCGTTGCGGGACTGTCCGCTTTACTCCCGATAGCGGACGTCAATCAGCACAAGCCGGAATGTCTGCTTTGTGCCACAAGCGGACGTTAGTCTGACGTACGGTGCCCTCATTTGAGTGTCGACATAACCATATATGTGGTGAATGCCGCGACGTTCTCGTCAGCATGAAAGAGGCGATCAGTAATTTGCGTATACTCGTCCATGTCAACGACATTCAGGATGAGCACGCTTCCGACCTCTCCTGAAACCATGTAGCACTGTGCGACGGCTTTCTCCTTCTTGAGTTGATCGAAGAATTTTTTCCGGTGCTGCGGTCCATGTCGCTCGAACTTGACGGTCACGACGGCGGTCAAATGCCGCTCGATGCATTCCGGGTCAACAACTGCAATAATGCGTTGAATTGCACCAATTCGCTTTAGCTGTGCAACACGCCTAAGACACGCCGAAGGTGAGAGACCGACCTGATCCGCAAGTACGTTGTTCGGTAGATCAGCGTTCTCTTGTAGCGCTGTCAGAATGTGGTGATCGATTTGATCAAGTTTGCTGCTCATGCCTGCAAATTGCAGAAATTTGTGTTCAGCGCAATTAATTAGCTCAAAATGCGCAATTTTGCCGCACAATTTCAGATCACATTGCCTATCTTGGCGGTCGAAAAGGAGACGCCAAGATGACACAGGCAGCTACGTTCATTGATCCCGCGACCGGTGAGACTTATCCACTGAGTGAGCCTGTATGGCGCGCTCCAAATGGAAATCCGCTGATGATCAGCGACCTGCCGGGCATTAAACGAACAGAGATTAATTCTGCGAACAGGTCGGTTTGGCGTTACGCCAAGTCCCTGCCGGTGCAAATTAAGAAGCCAATCTCTTTGGGCGAAGGCTGCACCCCACTGATCAGCTCCGAAATCGACGGACTGCGATTTGATTTTAAGCTTGAGTGGTTTTCGCCCACTGGGTCGTTCAAGGATCGGGGCGTTTCCGTCCTCATGTCTTTCCTGAAGCAACAGGGCATATGTGCCGTTGTCGAAGACAGCTCCGGCAACGCCGGTGCGTCAATTTCGGCCTACGGTGCGGTAGCAGGAATGGACGTCACGGTTCTCGTTCCCTCCTCTACCCAGCCCGCCAAGGTCATCCAGTCGCGCGCTTATGGTGCCGAAGTCATCCTTGTACCGGGCGCACGAGAGGATACCGCAGCGGCGGCCGAGAAGATGGCCGAGAAAACTTTTTACGCCAGCCATAACTGGCATCCAATGTTTCTGCAGGGAACGAAGAGTCTCGGTTACGAAATCTGGGAAGACTTGGGTTTCGCGGTCCCGGACAACATTGTAATCCCGGCGTCGGAAGGCAGCAATGTTCTGGGCTGCTACTTCGCATTCAACGAACTCATGCGCTCACGCGAGATAGATCGTCTGCCACGTCTGTTTATAAGCCAACCGGAAAACTGCGCCCCGCTTCATCATGCGCTTCAGGGCACCCTGCAGAAACGCTTTCTGCCAACGGTCGCTGAAGGCACCGCGGTAAAATCACCGACAAGACTTCGTGCCATCGTAGACGCTGTGCGGGAAACGAACGGGAGCTCCGTTGCTATCTATGAAGACGAGATCATTGACGCAAGTAAACGGCTCGCACGTGCCGGTATCTTCACCGAGCCGTCCAGCGCGCACGCCTGGGCTGGTGCTAGAAAACTGGTCGAAGGTGGTCAAATTAGTCGATCCGATCGAACGGTGGTCATATTGACCGGCACCGGTTTAAAAGCTCAATCTGTTTACTCATAGTAGGCACGCAGGTGGACTTTGCCGATGTCCGCTTTGTGCCAGAAGCGGACATTTCGCAAACCGACCCGGGGCTCAGGATAACGCAGTTTTTTCGCCTTGGACATTTCCCGTCCGATAGGCCCCGGCCCAAGATACGAGAGTGTCAATC
>JAJFHO010000015.1 GCA_021775575.1 Hyphomicrobiales bacterium | reverse complement strand
CTCGGCGCTCCGGGTCCGCGCAGACCCTGAGCGCCGAGCGCTGAACGAGGTCGGAGGTCTGCGCGGGCGCACGCGGCGCCCCAACAGCCAGCACGACGATGCAGGATAGGGCTATCGCCCGGACGCAGCGCCCGGCAAGGCGATCAACCCTCGTAGCATTCTTCTTCATAAGCCTTCGCGGTAGCGGGTTTGGCGTCGCGTTTCTTGGGCCGGCCACGGGGAATGGCACCGTCCGCCCGGGCCATCAGGTAGACATAGATGTCATCCATATAACAGGAGACGTTCTTATTATCGCCGAAACCCGGCATCTTGCTGACTTGCGATGCCGTTATCTTTTCGCGCCCGGCAGCAACGATATAGAGGAAGTCCGCATATTCGGTGGTCTTCATCGTATCCGCCAGCGCCGGCGCATAGCTGCTGCCCAGACCATCGGGCCCGTGGCAAACATGGCATTCGGAATGGTAGCGGCGAAATCCGCTATAGGTGTACCAGTCGACAGTGCCGTCTTCCTTCACATTGTATGTGGGCACGTCATCCTTGGTGAGATATTTGCCGTCTTCTTGATGTTTCTCTTCCGCGGCGAAAGCCGGCATTGCGGTCATCGCCGCGAGCAGGACGGCTACAGCTAACTTTTTCCGTTGCATCACAGTCTCCGGTAGCGGTTGCCCGCATTCTGATCAATTTTGTCGATCCGGTTTTGAAATCGGCGGCACGAATATTCAAGGGCCCGGCGCGGGGTCGGTTGCACACCCGCGCCGGGCCCAAATCGCATGGCCTGAATGACCTCTGAGCGAAGCGCCTACGGCAGTGAGAATACCGTCAGCTGTCCACCGAGCCGGGTGTAGTTATGCAGAGCTGCATAGCCACCCACGGCACCGAGTCCCGCTTGCGGGTCGGTGAGACCAGCCGCCAGGCCAATGCCGGCCCAGCCGCCAATGCCCGACAGAATGGCGACATATTGCTTGCCGCCATGCTTGTAGGTCATCACGTTGCCGATAATGCCGGACGGAGTCTTGAACTTGTAAAGCTCCTTACCCGTCTTGGCATCGACCGCCTTGAGGTAGCCTTCGAGCGTGCCGTAGAACACGACGTCGCCAGCGGTCGCCAGCGCGCCGGACCAGACCGAGAAGCGCTCCTTATTGGACCACTTGATCTTGCCGGTGCCCGCGTCCCAGGCAATGAAGTTGCCCATATGGCTCTCACCCTTGGGCGGATACATCGACAAGGTCGCGCCGACATAGGGCTGACCTGCGGTGTAGCTCACCTTGAAGGGCTCATAGTCCATGCAGACATGGTTCGTCGGCACGTAGAACAGGCCCGTCTTAGGCGAGAAAGCCGCAGGCTGCTGGTCCTTGGAGCCAAGAGCCGCCGGGCAGATATTTGTCGTATTGACGTCCGGACCACCATGCTCGGTAGAATATTTGTCGACGACCTTCGGACGGCCGGTCTTCATGTCGACATGGGTTGCCCAGTTGACTGCAGGATCAAACTTCTCGGCGACGAGAAGCTCTCCCGTATTCCGGTCCAGCGTATAACCAAAACCGTTACGGTCGAAATGCACGACCACCTTGCGATCTTTTCCACCAACCTTGATGTCGGCCAGGATCATTTCGTTGATACCGTCATAATCCCATTCGTCATGGGGCGTCATTTGGTAGACCCATTTGGCCACGCCGGTGTCGGCATCGCGGGCGAAGATAGTCATCGACCAGCGATTGTCGCCTGGGCGTTGCGCAGGGTTCCAGGTCGACGGATTGCCCGAACCGTAAAAGATGAGGTTGGTGGCTGGATCATAGGAATACCAGCCCCAGGTCGTTCCGCCACCGATCTTCCACTGATCACCCTTCCAGGTGTTCGTGCCGGAGTCCTTGCCGACCGGTTTCCCAAGATGAGTGGTCTTGGCAGGGTCGAGCAGAATGTCCGAATCCGGTCCCATGGAATAGGCGCGCCAGAGGCGTTTGCCATCGGCAATGGCATAGGCGGTGACATGACCGCGAACGCCGAACTCACCACCGGAAATACCGACGATGATCTTGTCTTTGACCGGCATGACCGTCGCCGTATTGGTTTCACCCTTTTTGGGATCGCCATTCACGGCCGACCAGACTTCCTTACCCGTCTTGGCGTCGAGAGCCACGACCTTGGTGTCTGCCTGATGCAGGAAAACCTTGCCATCGGCATAAGCCAGGCCACGGTGGACCGTGTCGCAGCACATCACCGGAATTGTGTCCGGGTCCTGCTTGGGCTCGTAACTCCATACGATCACGCCGTCATTGTCCAAATCCAGCGCGAAAACATTGTTCGGGAACGGCGTATGGATATACATCATGTTCCCGATGACCAGAGGAGAACCCTCATGGCCGCGCAACACGCCGGTTGAAAATGTCCAGGCCACTTTCAGACTGCCGACATTGTCGGCATTGATATCAGCGAGCTTGGAATAGCGCTGGTTGGCATAATCGCCGGTCTGAATGGCCCAGTTCGACGAGTCGCTCATTTGTTTCATGAGATCGTCGTTGGCCATGGCCAGGCCAGAGACACCAAGCACGCTCACCGCTGCCACGGTCAACACGCGCAATATTTTTTTCATGAGACTTACTCCTCCTCTACTGTTCGACCTTAACTGCAGTCTCCTATATTGCGTTTTCACAATATTATTCGGCAATTGTCTGATTTCCTCTGCCGTTACGACGCGATGAGAAAATATAGGTCATATACTCACCTTTAACCAGTTCTATCTGAAGCTGCATTGTTACCTAAGTCTGCAGCCGCATTGTTACCTAAGTTAGAACCGATAAATGGCGAATTTGAGGAAGAACTCGCATTGCTGGACGTAATTATTTATATTAACTAAATCCCGAAGGCAGCAGAAACGTTTAAAATATTGATAATAAAATAATAATAGATCGCACTTTAGCCCTGCCGCGAGAGGAAAACCCGGCTTGCAAACAGGCAAAAAATATAGTTCCCGATCACATACTCATGCCGCATCGAGGGAGTTCAGGGTGCCGCGCGCTCGGAGGGTCGTCATAAAATTGAGCCGGTTCGCAGCGGCTTTTACTCTCATCGGCCTCGCCGGCGCCATTCTGCCGGGGCCGGGTTCGCCACCATCATGCGGACAGGGCCTCGCCATAGCCTGCGCCGCAGACCGGACCGCGCTGCCCGCACTTGCCGTGACGGAGATCGCCCCGGGCTTTTATGTGTCTCAGGGACGCTATGAGACCGTTTCGCCAGAGAACCGGGGGCATATTTCAAATATCGGTTTCGTCGTGGGCCGGGACGCGGTCGCGGTGATCGATACCGGCGGCAGCGCAGCAGTGGGCCACGCGCTCAAAGCGGCGATCCGGCGGGTCACCGGTCTTCCGGTCCGCTATGTCATCAATACCCACATGCATCCCGATCATCTGTTTGGAAACGTGGCCCTTTACGGTGACGATGTGGAATTCATCGGCCACCACAAGCTGGCCCGGGCGCTGGCGGCGAGAGGCACGCACTATCTTCAGTCCAACAAGGGCCTGCTCGGCGAACAGGCATTCCACGGCACCCGGATTATTCCGCCCACGCGGGCCGTCAGGGACAGTCTGACGCTCGATCTGGGCGGGAGGGAATTGCGCCTGACCGCCCATCCCACCGCCCATACGGACAACGACCTGACGGTTTTCGATATCCAGACGCGCACATTGTGGCTGGGCGATTTGCTGTTCGTCCGCCACATCCCGGTCATCGACGGCAATATCGCCGGCTGGCTGGAGGTGATGAAGACGCTGATGGCGGAAGATGCCGCACGGGTCGTGCCCGGTCACGGTCCCGTATCGCTGCCATGGCCGGAGGCGGCGAGCGCGCAATTGCACTATCTGAGCCGGCTCGCCCAATCCGTGCGGCGCTATATCGACGAGGGACGGACGCTGGCCGACGCGGCGCGGGACATTGTCATCGATAAAACCGATGACTGGCTGCTAAGCGAGGAATTTCACGCCAGAAACGTGGCGGCGGCCTTCACCATACTTGAATGGGAATAACAACTGGAGCACTTTCCAGCCCGTCGCAAAAATAAGAGAGAGATAATAATCGAAAACTATGTTTTGACGGACGCAAGAGGTCTCCGTACTATTGTCGGCATAGTTGGAAATTCTGGAGGAAGCCATGAAAACTTGGAACAAACCCCAAATGACGAGCGATGAAGCCGGTTTTGAAGTTACCCGGTATCTGCCAGCCGAACTCGGCACCTGCGACCGCTCCAAGAAGTAAAGCGTGACCGGCTCTCGGGCCACACGATCATTCTCTTTGAAAGTTAGAGTTCTCGGTTCCGCCGCTGGGGGAGGTTTTCCTCAGTGGAACTGTAACGCACCGCTGAGCCGGGCCGTTCGCGGGAGAACGCCCGGCTATCTTCCCCGGACCCAGTCGAGTATCGCGGTGAGCGCGGACGGGGAGAGTTGGCTTGTGCTGAATGCCTCCCCCGATATTCGTCAGCAGATCGCCGCCAATCCGCCATTGCAGCCCGGCGCCGGCGGGCCGCTGCGCCATTCGCCAATCGCGGCGGTAATGCTGACCAATGCGGATGTCGACCATATCGCAGGACTGTTGTCGCTGCGCGAACGCCAACCCTTCACCTTGTACGCAACGGACTGTGTCCTGAAGACACTTGCCGGAAATTCGATATTCGGCGTGCTGGCTCCAGATGTTGTCACCCGCCGGGAAGTACCCCTGGAGGGTCCGGTTGAAGTCGAAGGGCCCGACGGCCCCCTGGGGCTAAGTGTGGAGACCTTCATCGTGCCCGGCAAGGTCGCCCTGTTTCTGGAGGACGAATCCGCCGCAGACGATAATTTCGGCACTGCGCCCGGCGACACCATCGGAGTCCGGATTTCACCGAGCGGACAGCGCGGCAAAGCCCTGTTTTATATTCCCGGCTGCGCGGCGGTTGAGGACGATCTTCGTGAGAGGCTTGCCGGCGCATCCTGCCTGCTGTTCGACGGGACAGTGTTTACCGACAGCGAAATGCAGGAGGCCGGCGTCGGCGAGAAGACCGGCGCGCGCATGGGCCACATTGCCATCTCGGGTCCGGCAGGGTCATTGGAAGCCTTGTCCGGCATCGATATCGCGCGCCGCATTTTCATCCATATCAACAACACGAACCCCATTCTCGCGCCGGGTTCGGAAGCCGAGCAGACCGTCAGGCAGGCGAGTTGGGAAGTTTCCCACGATGGAATGGAGATAGAATTATGAAGCAGGATGCGCCGATGCAAAACGAATTGATGAGCCCGGACAAACTCGAAGAGACGCTGCGTGATGTTGGTGCGGAGCGCTATCATATCCATCACCCGTTCCACAAATTGATGAATGCCGGCGATCTGACCAAAGGGCAAATGCAGGCTTGGGCGCTCAACCGGTACTGTTATCAAGCGATCATTCCGAGGAAAGACGCCATCGTTATCAGCAAGTCGGACGACCCTGCCTTTCGCCGCGAGTGGCGCAAACGGATAATCGACCATGACGGCGACGACGACAGCGAAGGCGGCGTTGCCCGCTGGCTACAGCTGGCCGCGAGCCTCGGTCTCGATCCCGACGTGGTCAAGACCAAGAGCCTGGCGCTCCCCGCGACCCGCTTCGCGGTCAATGCTTATCTCGACGTGGTCACCAATTCCTCGTTGCTTGTCGCGGTCGCCTCTTCGCTCACCGAGATGTTCTCGCCGGTCGCTATCGGCGAGCGCGTGCCGGCGATGCTGGCGCGCTATGATTACATTACCGAGGATACGCTGGCCTATTTCACACCCCGGCTCCACCAGGCGCCGCGCGATGCGGAATTCGCGCTCGATTATGTCAAGACGTGGGCCGATACGCCGGACAAGCAGCAATCGGTTATCAATGTCCTGATCACGAAATGCGACATCCTCTGGGCGCAGCTCGACGCCCTGCACCACGCCTATGTCGAGCCGGGACATATTCCCCCCGGCGCCTTTCAGCCCCAGGATGAATGACGGGACAACCCCATGCGCGAACGCGCGATCATCGAACCCCATTCGCAGCCGGCGCTGCCTCGCTACGTAAGATTGCAGTTTGACGAATTACGCCAGTGCTGGGCTCTGCTCGCGCCGGAAAGGGTGATGTGGCCCGACGAGATCAGCGTCGACATTCTCAAACGCTGCGACGGCAGGGCCACAACCGACGCGATCGTGAGCGATCTGGCAAATGACTACGCCGCGCCGGAAGACGAAATCAGACAGGACGTAACCACCTTCCTGCAGGAATGGGCCGACAAGCGGCTCGTCGTGTGTATGGACAAAGCGGAGATTTGAGCAATGCCGGCCCCGGGCCCGCCATTGGGAATGCTCGCGGAGCTGACGCATCGTTGCCCGCTGCAATGCCCCTACTGCTCCAACCCGGTCGACCTGCTCAAGTCGGACGCGGAACTGGACACGGACAGCTGGCTTGAGGTGTTCACGCAAGCCGCCGACCTCGGTATTCTGCAGGTCCATCTCTCGGGCGGAGAGCCGGCGCTGCGCCAGGACCTCGAAGCGCTGGTGGCATGTCTCGCCGAGCGCGGCGTCTATACAAATCTGATTACCGCCGCAGTGACGTTGAGCGAGCAGCGCATCGCCGACCTGGCCGCCGCCGGTCTCGATCATGTGCAGATCAGCTTCCAGGGCACAAACCCGGAGACAACCGAACTCATCAGCCATTACAAGGGCGCCCATGAGAAGAAGCTGCGGGCCGCCCGATGGGTGCGTGACGCCGGCTTGCCGCTGACCGTCAATGCTCCCATTCACCGGTGCAATTTCGATCAGGTCGAGCAATTCGTCGATCTTGCCCTTGAGCTCGATGCCGACCGGCTGGAGATCGCCAATGTGCAATATTACGGCTGGGCCTATCTCAACAGAACCGCACTGCTGCCCGGTCCGGAGGAAGTCGCGCGGCAGGCCGTCTTCGTGGAGGATGCGCGCGAGCGGCTGACGGGAATCCTGAATATCGACTTCGTGACGCCGGACTATTACGCCGAATATCCCAAGCCCTGCATGGGTGGATGGGGCAATGATGCGATGGCGATTATGCCCGACGGCACCGTGCTGCCCTGCCACGCCGCCCAGACGATAACGTCGCTGAATTTCGACAGGGCGACAGACAGGCCGCTCGCGGAAATCTGGAATAACTCCGACGCTTTCGAGCGCTTCCGCGGCACCGAATGGATGCAGGAGCCCTGCCGGAGCTGCCCGCGCAAGGATCTCGATTTCGGTGGCTGCCGCTGTCAGGCTCTTGCCCTTACCGGAGACGCGGCCGCCACCGACCCGGCCTGTATCAAGTCGCCGAACCATGACGCATTGCGGCGGATGGCGACGCGCGCCAGCGAAACCGGCTCCGGTGAACTTATATACCGCAGGATCGGATCGCAGGGCGAGCCGGTTGCATGAGGGTTGCAAGGCAACGCCGCCTTCTGACCGCGGCGATTGTCGGCGCCATTCTCGCAAGTGCGTTGCCCGCGCGCGCGCAGGATCCGATGCGCGGCGTCGATCTCAATTCGCCGGAAATGTCGCAAGCCGAAATGTCGCGGGCGGAGGTCGAGGCCGTCCTCGCCGCCGCGAAGGCACGCGGCACGCCGGCGGACTTCACCGCCACGCGATTGTCCGGACTTGACCTTTCGGGACTGGATCTGGGCCAGGCGATCCTGCGTTCGGCCCGTTTGAACAAGACAAATCTTGCCCGCAGCGACCTGACCGGCGCGGTGCTTGATCAGGCCTGGCTTCTTGCCGCCGATATGACGGAGGCAACGCTGGTAAAGGCGAGCCTGTTCCAGGCCCAGATGCGCGGCGCAATCCTGGACGGCGCCGATCTGACGGGCGCGCGCATTGCCGGCGATCTGACCAGGGCGAGTTTACGCAAGGCCAGACTGGTCGATGCCGATCTCGGCGCGGACATGCGCAATCAGTCGATGGGATTGATGCGCGGCGTCCTGCGCTCTGCCGATCTGGAAGGCGCCGACCTCAGCGGCGCAAACCTGTCGCGCGCGAGTTTCGAGTTCGCGTCGCTCAGAGGCGCAAACCTGTCGAACGCCAATCTTACCTCGGCCGAACTTGCCGGCGCCGATATGACCGGCGCGACAGTCGCCGGCGCCAATTTCGCCAATGCCGACGTTACCTCCGCACGGCTCGGGCAATTGGTCGGTGCCGAAACCTCGACGCTTGAGAGCGCCCGCAACCTGGCGCGCGCCGTCAGGCAATGACCTGTATCGCGCCGAGACCGGCCGTTCAGGCGGTGGCCTTGGCGAGACGATCGACCGGGACGTCGTTGATCGGCAAGTGCAGCATTGCGCTAACGAAGCCGAGGACGATGGCGCCCCACCAGATAGCGTCGTAATTGCCGGCGGCATCGTAGATGCGGCCGCCGAGCCAGACGCCGGTGAAGCTGCCGAGCTGATGGCTCAGATAGACGATGCCATAAAGCACACCCATGTAACGGACACCGAAAATCTGGGCTACCAGCCCTGATGTCGGCGGCACGGTACTGAGCCAAAACAGACCGATCATGCCGGCAAACAGCACCACCGTTACCGGCGTGACCGGCAATACGATAAATGCCGAAATGACCAGGGACCGCACCACATAGATGGTGCTGAGCAGGTATTTCTTCGAAACCCACCCGGCGAGCCAGCCCGATGTCCAGCTGCCGATCATATTGAACAGCGCGATCAGCATCAGCGCCATCGCCCCCAGAGCCGGGCCAGTTCCCTGATCCGCGAGATAGGCCGGCAGGTGAACGGCGATGAAGGCAACCTGGAACCCGCAGACATAGAAGCCTGTCGTCAGCAGCAGGAAGCCCCGGTGCCGGGCAGCCTCCCGCAACGCTTGACCGAGGGCCATGTCGGTGTCCTTGCCGGTTTCCCGCGTAATAGCGCCGGACATGGAAAAGGCCATCGGTACAATCAGGCCGGCCAGAACAGATAATGCCAGCAGCGCCACCACCCAGTCGTAGCCCGTGAGCAGAGCTTGGCTGACCGGCACAATCGATAGCTGGCCGCCCGTGGCGCAGGCCGTGGCAATACCGAGCCAGAGGGTCCGTTTGCCTTCGGGCGCGACCTGGCTGACCACGGCCAAAATCAGCGGCAAGCCGCAGGCGCCGAGTCCGATGCCGGCCAGGAGACCGGTGCCGGTGAACATCCATGCGGGCGCCGTTGACTGGCTCATCACCAGAATGCCGAACGCGAATATGACACCGCCGAGCGCCACCGTACGGGGCGCCCCCCAGCGGTCCGCCAAGGCGCCGGCGAAGGGAGCCGCCACGCCAATCAACAGGTTCTGGGTCGCCAGCGCCAGCGACAGCGTCTCGCGCCCCCAGCCCAAATCCATGGTGATCGGGCGCATGAACAGGCCGAAGCTCTGGCGGATGCCGAAGGAGGTGAAGACGATCAGCGACGCCATCGCGAGCACGAATAGCGGGCTGCGCCAAACAGGGGCGGCTGCGTCCACACCATGTCTATCCGACATAACCAGATTTCCTCCTCAACGCCGCGCCGCGACCGCTTCCAGAAAGGTCTCGCCGAACGCTTCCAGCTTACGCGGTCCGACGCCGTTGATGGCTGCCATCTGTTCCAGCGTTGCCGGGCGTTCGCGCGCCATTTCGATCAATGTCGCGTCCGGGAACACCACATAAGCCGGCACATTTTTCTCTCGGGCAAGCTCAAGCCTGAGCTTCTTGAGGGCGGCGAGGAGATCCTGGTCGCCCTCGGCCACGGGAAGCGTGTCGGCTTTGCGCTTCCTTGCCTTGCGGGCGGGTTTCGATATGTCGATTTCGCGAAGCGCAAACTCTTCCTCACCGGCAAGAACGGCATGGCCGCTACGCGCAATCTGAAGCGCGCCATATTTCTGGATGTTGATGGTGAGATAATTGCCGGCGACCGCCTGGCGGATAAAGGCCCGCCAATATTCTTTGCCATGTTCCTCGCCCGCGCCATAGGCCGGCAGCCGGTCGTGACCGCGGTCTGAGATTTTCTGTGTGCCGGCGCCGCGCAGTACATCGATGACGTGCGCTCCACCGAACATCTGGCCGGTGTCCTTGATGGCCGTGAACAGCGCCCTCGCCTCACGCGTGCCGTCCACCATCGTTGGCGGATCGAGGCAGTTGTCGCAATTGCCGCATGCACTCGTCTCTTCGTCAAAATAGGAGAGCAGCGCCGTACGCCTGCACGCCGAGGCGTCGCAATAGGCAAGCAGCGCGTCGAGCCGCTTGTGCTCGCGCAGCTTGTGCGCCTCGTCCTCGCCGTCCTGCTCGATGAACTGGCGGCGCAGGCGCAAATCGTCGAGGCCGTAGAGCAGGAGGGTTTCGGCAGGCAGACCGTCGCGTCCGGCGCGGCCGATCTCCTGATAATAGGCCTCCATGGAGCCCGGCAGGTTGAGATGGCACACATAGCGGATGTCGGGCTTGTCCACGCCCATGCCGAAGGCGATGGTCGCCACCATGGTGACCGCGTTCTCGCTCATGAAACGATTCTGGTTCACCCTGCGCGTGTCGGCGTCCCGCCCCGCATGATAGGCAATGGCGTTGACGCCTGAGGCGTTCAGGAATTCCGCCACCTCCTCGGTGAACTTGCGCGACAGGCAATAGACGATGCCGGCCTCCTCGCGCTTGTCTTCAAGAAACGCAAGAAGCTGCGCCTTCCAGTCTCGCTTGGGCAACACGCCGAGCCTGAGGTTGGGCCGGTCGAAGCCCTGGACGATGGTGCGGCCCTCGCCGCGGAACAGCTTCTGCGCGATGTCGCTCCGCGTCGCCTTGTCCGCCGTGGCCGTGAAGGCCGCGATCGCGGCATGCGGGAAGCGCTCGCGAAGGCCCGAGAGCCGCTCATATTCCGGCCGGAAACTCATCCCCCATTTGGAGATGCAATGGGCCTCGTCGACGACAAGGAGGGCGGGGTCGAGGCGCGCGATGGCATCGAGCATGCGCTCGCCCATGAGACGTTCCGGCGAGAGATAGAGCAGCTTGCAACTCCCCGCCGCGACGGCGCGCCAGTTCGCCACCTGCGCCTCGCGCGTAAGACCCGAATGAACGCTCACCGCGGCGACACCGTTGGCGCGCAAGCCGGCGACCTGATCGTCCATCAGCGCCACGAGGGGCGACACGACCACGGTGAGCCGGTCCAAAAGCAGCGCCGGGATCTGGTAGCACAGCGACTTGCCCGCCCCCGTCGGCATGACGGCGAGCGTATTTTTTCCCGATACGAGCCGCTCCACGATCTCCTCCTGTCCGGGGCGGAACGCGCCATAGCCGAATATGTCATGGAGGATCTGTGCGGCGGTCTGGCTCATGGGGACACTCTATGCGAGTCGCACGCAGCCGGCATACACGCAGTTGATCGCCGCTACCGGGAGCATGGCAGATGTTTGCGCGCCTCGGTTTTGTGGCCGTTTGAAAATTGCTGTCAAAATTGTTGACAATATTGCCGCCACGTTTCACGCTTTCCCTCTTTGCAGGGCGGGAGCGCTATGATGGCGGAGAGTTCACAGAGCAAAGCGACGCGCTCCGCCGGCGCCAGGGGCGGAACCGACCGCGTGCTTGGCGAATTGCGGCGGCGCATCGCCAACCACGTCCTGCCTCCAGGCGTGCCGCTGCGCGAGCAGGACCTCGCCACCGAATTCGGCGTCTCGCGCGCTCGTATCCGCGATACGTTCGGCATTTTGGAAGAGCGCGGCCTGATCGAACGCATCCCCAATCGCGGGGCGGTCGTCACGCGTCTGGAAGCCGACAAGATCACCGAGTTGTTCGAGGTCCGCGAGGCTCTGGAAGCGCAGATGGTGCGTCTGGCGACGGAAAAGGCACCGCCGGGGACCTGGGACGAACTGACGGAGTTGTTCGGGCCGTCCATGAACGCAACCCTCGCGGAGAACGACTTCGACGCCTATGAGGAGGCCGTCCACAAATTTCGGCAGCAATGTATAGCGGCTGCGGATAATGCGGTCCTGAGCGATCTTCTGGACAGCCTTTACGACCGCACGCAAATGTTGATCCGCCGCCTCGTCCTGCTGCCTGGCCGGGCGCAGGAAGGCATGCGCCAGCACCAGGAAATTCTGGCCGCGATGCGGGCCGGCGAAGCTGAAGAGGCGGAACGGCTGAAGCGGGCCAATATCCGCAGTGCCCGCGACTGGTTCCAGAATTACCAGAAATATCTGATGTAGGTGATGGCAATGGTCGATGCGCGAAACGAACCGAAGCCGACCGGCCCGCTCGCCGGGCTGCGCGCCATCGAGCTCGGCTCGACGGTCGCGGGGCCCTTCTGCGCGCGCCTGCTGGCGGATTTTGGGGCCGACGTCATCAAGGTGGAGCAGGCGGAAGGCGATGCCGTACGCTCCTTCAGCCACCGTCACAAGGGGCGCTCCCTCTACAATGCCTCAATGCAGCGGGGCAAGCGTATTGCCTCGATCAACCTGCGCACGGATGAGGGCCGTGCCCTGGTGCGGCGACTGTGTGAAGCGTCAGACATCGTCGTGGAGAATTTCCGTCCCGGCACGCTGGAGAAATGGGGGCTCGGCTATGACGCGCTCAGCGCGGTCAATCCGGGCCTGGTGATGGTGCGGATCAGCGGTTTCGGACAGGACGGCCCCTATAGCGAGCGCGGCGGTTACGGCGTCGTCTGCGAGGCGATCAGCGGATTGAGGGAAATTACCGGCGACCCCGACCGCCCCCCACCGCGCGCGGCCACCTCGCTGACCGACTATATCGCCGGATTGTATGCGGCCTTCGGAACCGTCATGGCGGTTCTGGAGCGAAGCCGGACCGGGCGCGGGCAAATCATCGACTCAGCGCTTTATGAGGGCTCCTTCAGTTTCATGGAACCGCACATTCCCACCTATCAGCAACTGGGCATCGTCGCCGAACGGGCCGGAGCGCACCTGCCGGGCAACGCGCCAAACTCCATCTACCCCACCCGCGAGGGCGGCAATATCGTCATCGCCGCGGCCTCCGACGCGGTGTTCGCCCGCCTGGCCGGGCTCATGGGGCGGCCTGAATTGACCGGCGACGCCCGCTTCGCCACGGCCGTGGCGCGGGCGGAAAACATGGCCGCCTGCGACGAGGCCGTGGAGGCCTGGACACGCTCATTGGACATGGCCGACCTCGACGCCGCCCTTCACGAATCCAAGGTGCCGGCGGCCCCGATTTACACGGTGGAGGATATCTTCGCCGACCCGCATTACCGCCATCGCGACATGCTAGTCGATGTGGAAGACCCTGTCCTCGGACCCGTTACCGTGCCCGGCATCGTCCCGAAATTGTCTGAAACGCCCGGCGCCATCCGCTGGGCCGGCCGCGATATCGGCGCCGACACGCACGACGTCCTGCAAGGGGAACTCGATCTCGGGGACCCGGAAATTGAAACGCTGGCGCGCGCCGGCATCGTTGCCGGTCCCGGTCTGCCGGAATGCGGAGATGCATCATGAGCTTCGACGACGAGCTCGATGAACTCAAGGCCCGCGAGGAAAAGGCGCGGGCGATGGGCGGGCCCGACCGGCTCGCCCGGCGCGACGCTCAAGGGGTGTTGAATGCGCGCTCACGGATCGACGCCCTTATCGATCCCGGGAGCTGGGTCGAAACGGGGCTGCTGGCGGTGTCCTCCATCGTGCCGGAAGACCGCGACAGGACCCCTGCCGACGGCAAGGTCGCCGGCTTCGCCAAGCTGGACGGGCGCATGGTGGGCGTCGTCTCCAACGACTTCACCACCAAGGGCGCGTCATCGAGCGCCACCAATATGAAGAAGATCGGTCACGTCAAGCGGGTCGCCACCGAGCGTGGGTTTCCACTGGTCTTTTTCGGGGAATCGTCGGGCGCCCGGATGCCCGACAATATGGGCGCGAAGGGAATGGGCACCAATCTGGGGAACGACCCGCAGCAATATATCCGCACCCGCCGGACGCCCTGGGCGGCGGCCGTGCTCGGCCAATGTTACGGATCCTCCGCCTGGTATACCTGCCTTGCCGATTTCGCGGTCATGCGCAAGGGCGCGATCATGGCGGTGGCGAGCCCGGGACTGGCCTCCTTCGCCATCGGGCAGAAGGTGGAGGCGGAGGATCTGGGCGGCTGGAAACTCCACAGCGAGGTTTCCGGCCTCGTCGACCGGGTCGCGGAGAGCGACGAGGAGGCCCTCGACGAAATCAAGCGGTTCATGAGCTATATGCCCTCCCATTGCAACGAGGTGCCGCCGCGCGCACCCGTTCCCGCCGGCAGCGACGACGGGGCAAAACGTATCCTCGACATCCTGCCCGAGAGCCGCAAGCGCGGCTATGACGTCCGCAAGATCATTCAATGCCTCGCCGACACGGACAGTTTCTTCGAGTTCAAACCGAGATTCGGGCGCACGGCGGTGACGGGCCTGGCCCGGCTCGGCGGGCGCTCCGTCGGTTTCATTGCGTCGAACCCGATGGGCAAGGCCGGCGCGCTCGACGTTGCCGGCTGCGAGAAGGCGACCCGCTTCACGGTTCTGTGCGACTCCTTCAACTTGCCCCTCATCCTGCTCGTCGACACGCCGGGCTTCGTCATCGGCATCGAGGGCGAGAAGCAGAAAGCGCCCGGCAAGATCATGAATTTCATGCAGGCGCTGCAAATGTGCACCATGCCGAAGCTTTCCGTGATCATGCGCAAGAGCTATGGGCAGGCTTATCTGAATATGGGCGGCGGGCGGAATTCGGACGATGTCGCCGCATGGCCGACCGCCGAAGTCTCCTTCATGGATGCTCATTTCGCCACGGAAATCGTGACCTGGGGCCAGCAGGTTTCAGAGGCTGACAAGCAGGAGATCCGCGATCGGATGGAGAAAGACAGCAGCGCCTATGGACTGGCGGAAATCTTCGCCGTGCAGGCGGTGATCTCGCCCGCCGATACGCGCCGCTATCTCATTCAACAACTCGAGATTCACGAATTGCGCATGTCGGGCGGCATCGGCGAGCACCGCATGGCGGGCTGGCCGACAACCTATTAGCCGCCGCATAGCGGAGAAGGACACAAGGGAGAAACGCTTATGGCGACAACGCAAGTCACGTCGGAGGTCATCGGCTCCGTCTGGAAAATCGAAAAGGCCGAGGGCGACGCCGTTGCCGAAGGCGAGCTGATCATGATCCTGGAATCTATGAAAATGGAAATCCCGGTCGAAGCGCCGGTCGCGGGAACCCTTGCCGCGATCAAGGTCAAGCCGGAGGAGTCCGTGGAAGAGGACCAAGTCCTGTGCCTGATCGAAAGCTAGAAAAAGGCGGCGGCTTCTGGGCCGCGCAGATCGACGAACTCGAGCAGCGGCGCGGCTTCGCCGCCGACATGGGCGGGCCGGACAATATTGCCCGGCAGCACAAGGCCGGCCGGCTTACCGTTCGCGAGCGCATCGAGCGGATCACCGATGCGGGCAGTTTCCGCGAGGTCGGCACGCTCGCTGGCACCGGCGACTATGACGAGGCGCTGAAACTGAAAGGGGTCACGCCTTCCACCTATGTGGCCGGGACGGCGCGCATCGACGGACGGCCGGTCGCTATTGGCGGTGAGGATTTCACCATACGCGGCGGCACCAGTTTCGGAGCGCAGCGGCGCAAGGGCGGACAGGGCGGCTATATCGAGGACCTCGCGCACCACTATAAAATGCCTCTGGTCAATCTCATCGACGGCGCCGGGGGGAGCGTGACCTCGGCGAAGCGGCGGGGCTTTGTCACCTTTCCCGGTGTCGACGGTTTCGAGCGCTCCGTCGAACTTTTGGGCGAGGTTCCCGTTGCGTCTGCCGTGCTCGGCACGGCTGCCGGCGGACCGGCCGGGCGCGCCATCCTGTCCCATTTCTCGGTCATGGTGGACGGCACAAGCCAGATCTTCGCCGCCGGGCCCCCGGTGGTGAAGCGCTCGCTTGGCCAGACGATCTCAAAGGAAGAGCTGGGCGGACCGGCGGTCGCCGTCACCAAGGCGGGTTCGATCCACAATGTGGCGGAAACCGAGCACGACGCCCTGGCCCAGATCAGGCGTTTCCTGAGCTTCATGCCGCAAAATGTCTGGGAGCTGCCGCCCAGACTCCCCGCCGACGACCCGGTGGACCGCCGCGAGGAGGGGCTTTTGGACATAGTGCCCGAGCAGCGCACCCGCCCCTATGACATGAAAAAGCTTGTCGAACTGGTTGTCGACAAGGACTTGTCCTTCGAGATCAGGCCGACCTACGGGCGCGCGATCATCACCATGCTGGCGCGCCTCGGCGGGCGGCCCGTGGGCATCGTCGCCAACAACCCGAAGATTTATGGCGGCGCCATGGACGCCGATGCGGCGCGCAAGCAAATTCACTTCATGGAGCTCTGCGACACCTTCCACATTCCGCTGGTGTTCCTTGTCGACGTGCCGGGCTTCATGGTCGGGCTGAAAGCGGAGCAGGACGGCACGCTGCGCGAAGGCATGCGCGCGGTGTATATGGCCGCGCAGCTGAAGGTGCCGACGCTGACCATGGTCATCCGCAAATGCTACGGCATGGCCGGCATGGCCACCTGCAACAAGAATGACATCGATTTGAAGCTCGCCTGGCCGAGCGGCGAATGGGGCTCGCTGCCCGTCGAGGGCGGCGTTGCGGCGGCCTTCCGCCGCGAAATCGAAGCGGCGGAGGATCCGAAAGCACGCGAGAAGGAACTGGAGGCCGAACTCAGGGCCTACGCCTCTCCCTTCCGCACCGCCGAGGCGCTTGCCGTTGAGGAGATCATCGATCCGCGTGAGACCCGCCCCATCCTTTGCGACTATATCGCATTGGCCGAGGACCGGCTGCGGATCGGGCTCGGCCCCCGCGCCAAGGCGGGCGTCGCGCCCTAAATCCATGAGCATCCGCAAAGTCCTGATCGCCAACCGCGGCGAGATTGCCTGCCGCATCATCCGCAGCTGCCGCGACACAGGTGTCGAAACCGCAGCCGTCTATTCGGAGGCGGACGCCGGCGCGCTGCATGTGGCGCAAGCCGATGCGGCGTTCCCGATCGGGCCGGCCCCGGCGGCGAAGTCCTATCTCAATCAGGATGCGATCCTTTCCGCCCTGCAAGCCTCCGGCGCGGACGCGGTACATCCAGGCTACGGCTTCCTGGCGGAGAATGCGCGCTTCGCTGAAGCCGTGGAGAGGACCGGCCGCATCTGGATTGGCGCGCGGCCCGGCACAATCGAGGATATGGGCGACAAGGAGCGGGCGCGCGATATTGCCAAGGCCTCCGGCGTTCCCGTGCTGCCGGGAAGTCCGCGCTTGCGCCCCGGCGAAACGGCCGGTCTGGAAGAGGCAGCGGAAAAGGTCGGCTACCCGCTGCTGGTGAAGGCTGCGGCCGGCGGCGGCGGCATCGGCATGCGGCTGGCGGAGACGCCGGAGGCCTTGCAAAGCAGCGTGGCGTCGACGCAGTCGCTGGCCGAGCGCAGCTTCGGGGACGGCACCATCTATCTGGAGCATTTCATCGCCCGGGCGCGCCATATCGAGGTTCAGATATTCGGATTCGGCGACGGCGGCGGCGTCCATTTCCTCGACCGGGATTGCTCGGTGCAGCGGCGTTTTCAGAAGATCATCGAAGAGGCGCCCGCGCCCGGCGTTCCCACCCAGACCCGTCAGGCCATGCATGAGGCGGCGCTTGCGCTCGTCGCCCACGCGAAGTATCGCGGCGCCGGCACTGTCGAATTCATCTACGACCGGGACAGGCAAGAGTTCTTTTTTCTGGAAATGAACACGCGCATTCAGGTCGAGCACGCGGCGACCGAGATGATCACCGGCATCGATCTGGTGCGCGCGCAGATCGCCCTTGCGTCGGGAGATTTCACGCCGCCGGAGCAGGATCAAATCTCCGGCCGCGGCCACGCCATTGAATGCCGGCTATACGCGGAAAGGCCTGAGAAGAACTTTCTGCCCTCGCCCGGCGAGCTTTCACGCTTCCGGCTGCCGGCGGAAAATGACGCCCTGCGCATAGATCACGGCCTGCGGGAGGGGGACCGGATCACGCCCTATTACGATCCGATGATCGCCAAGGTCATCGTCCGAGGGCTTGATCGCAGCGATGCAATCGAGCGGATGGGTGCAGCCCTCGACGCAATCGGTATCGACGGCGTATCGACCAATCAGGCCTTCCTGAAGCAGGTGCTCCTTGACCCGGTCTTTCGCAGCGGGCCGCCAACGACGCGCTATGTGGAGGAAGGAAGCTACAAATCCGCGGGAGTGGCCTGAAGCCGCTTCGCCTTGGCCGCATCATGGGGACTTGAGATGTTGTTCGAGCATCCGGCGGCATTCAGAAAAGCACCGTTTCGGAGCGTCCATCGTCGAAGCAGTATTAGACGTAGGTCGCCGTGCCCTTGGCGCAGCGCCGTTTCCCCCTGCCCGTTCGGCCGCCGCGCCATAGGCCAGGTTGCGGCCGACATAGCGGCGC
This sequence comes from Hyphomicrobiales bacterium, assembly GCA_021775575.1. Taxonomy (GTDB): domain Bacteria; phylum Pseudomonadota; class Alphaproteobacteria; order Rhizobiales; family Methyloligellaceae; genus JAJFHO01. The sequence continues at coordinate 32,641 of JAJFHO010000015.1, read as the reverse complement.
AGGCGAATATTCGCCTGCTGGGCGCGGCGTCAACAGCGCCCTCGCCCAGGATCTTCATGGCAAGACCCTGGCCTTTCTCCTGCCGGGCGAACTGACGGTGACAGTCCCCAGGGACTGTATCCCGGATGGCTCACGCTATCTTTGATTGATCCTGAAAACGCCACCGCGGGCTGAGTGCTCCGGACAATTCATCCGTAGTAAGACGTTCCGTATAGGTTTTTTCTGTTAAGCTGCGATACCGGGGAGATCATGTCTAAAAGGGTTTCGGGAATTCAACCCGAACCGTTTGGGGGGAGAATGGCGTCGAGGACCCGGTCCTGCATGGCGAGATGGTATGCGTTAGCTGTTGTATTTTATGTGGTTATCGCAGCGGCATTATTGGCCACGCAACGCAGCCAGCCGACGCTAGCCGGCGAGCCTTCGCAGCCGGCTCCGCCGCAAACTGCCGGTCTCACAGCCCAGGACTCTCTGATCCAGCGCCGCGCGCTGGCGCGTGTCCAGAAGCTGATACGCCTCACCCAGAGATCGAAAGATTCGAAAAAGAAATCATCGCCGACCAGTTCGAGGAAGAAGGCCACTCCACCGCTTGCGAAGAAGAAAGCCGCACCACCGCGCACGATAAAGAAGTCCGCACCGCCGCCGGCAAGGAAGAAGGCCGCGCCGCCACCTGTGAAGAAGAAAGCCGCACCGCCTGCGAAGAAAACATCACCACCTCCTGTGAAAAAAGCATCGCCATCGCCCGCAAAGAAGAAAGTTTCGCCTGAACAGAAAACTGTCCCGGTCCCCACTGATGTCACGAAGGAAAAAGCGCCCCCCGCCAAGGAAGCTCCGCCCGAAACCAGACCCAGCGACAAGCAGGAGCTGGAAAATGCTGCCTTTTGCAAGGCGAACCCGGCGAGCCCGAAATGCGGTGACGGCGAACAACCCTCGCCGCCGGAGAATACGCCACCGCCGGCGAGCGACAAGATTTGCTCTGCCAACCCGAAATATCCCGGTTGCGGCAAGTTAACCCAACCGGACCTGACCGGACCGCCCGAGGGGGCTGGACTGGTCCCAAGCATCTGCGCGCAGAATCCGAATTTGTCGCAGTGCCAGACTGTTCGCCCCGGCGGCAGTGTTCGCCAACCACCGGACAGCCCGCTAAAGCCCGGTCCACCCGGCGGTGATACACCAATTCCACCAGCGGCACCGCCTGCTCCGCCGCCGCCAACGCCGAACCCGCCCCTGGTCTGTCCCGGCGGCCAGGTCACGCTGGAAGACGGCAGCTGTGCCGCGAGCTGTCCGGAGGGGCAATTCGAGCTGAACGGCGCGTGCGTCGAGCAATGCCCAATCCCCTATCTAGGGTTCGTCGGCAAATGTATTTTTTATGGTGGCTCATGCTGTCCGGACAGCTGTCCTGAAGGAATGGTCAATCTGGGCGGGAAAAGGTGTGTCTGGGCAAGCGGATGCGTTAACTACGGTGGCAGCGTCAGCGAGGGCCAGTGCGTGGAGAACTGCCCTGAGGGTCAGTTCAGAGCCGATGGTATCAATTGTCTCGTAGCAAGTGAATGCACCAGTGACGCTCCGGAGCTGAATGGACAATGCACACTCAATTGCGGATCAGATCATGAAAATGTAAATGGGCAGTGCCTTGCCACCTGCCCCGACGGACTGGTTCGGCAGGGTGACAGTTGCGTTCCTCAATGCTCTGAAGGCTCGTTTGTCACCGAAGGTGGTATATGCGTTGATAGCTGCCCTGAAGGTCTCTTGTCGATAAACGGGCGCTGCCATCCGATTTGTCCGCAGGGATATTCTGCGGTTAACGGTATCTGCACGGCCACAGGCGAATGCAATCCATTGTCAGGCGCCGTGCTTGATGACGGAAGCTGCGGCAATCCTTGTCCAGAAGGCCAGGATTATTACTTCACACCTGTGACAGGGGCTCAATGTCTGGATTTCACATGTCCCGAAGGACAGGGACATGGCTTCCAGAGTGGTAATTGCCGTGACTGCCAGGACCACGGGGGGAACAAGACCTATTCGACAAACGGCTCGTGTCTGGAACAAGGAGTTTTGCCTTATGAAGAAGTGGTTGCCGATTGCATGGCCGGCAGAGCAGCTCCGGGCATGGAATCCCAGCCCGGGCGTAGCGAGGACGAGTGTAACGCGCTGTTGAGGGATCACTGCGAGGGATATGTTCAGTTCAAGCCCCCTGCCTATTGCGGCGACGTTATGGGGCCGGATGCGCCGCATGCACCTGAGCCACCGCCGGCTCCAACAGAAGAGATTGAACTCCCGCCGGACGGCCCACCCGCCGGGGGCGAGCAACCCCCTGCTGAAGGTGAACAGCCACCAGCGGAGGGCAAGCAACCGCCAGAGGGCACACCTCCTCCTGCCGGGGAGCAACCGCCAGACGGCTCACCTCCTCCTGCCGAGGACCAACAGCCGCCGGATACCGGCACGCCTCCGCCCCCGCCCGATACCGGAACACCGCCGCCCCCGCCGGGAAGCGGGCAACCGGCGCCGCCACCGCCCGGCACGGGAACACCACCGAAGCCTCCGGCGCCCGGCAAGCCAGAGACCAAGGCCCCGGCCGATCCTGTCGGCGACTACAAGAAGCTGCTGGAGACGCAGCGCCCGCTTGCGGTCGTCATCGCCAGCGCCCGCTATTCGAGCAAGGCGATACCCAACAGCCGTCACGCCATCGGGGGCGCCGCCGCATTCGTGAAATTCCTCAAAGACGATATGCTGCTGTCCGGCAAGCGGATCATTCCGCTGCGCAATGGCCGGCTGAAGGATTACATTGCCCTGCTTGGCAAACAGGGGGCGCCCGCCGGACGCCTGCAGAGGGCGCTTGCCAGCGCGCCGGCGTCGGAACTCATCATCTACTATTCCGGCCGTGCGATGCCGGTGGACGACGGCAAGGACGTCGTGCTTCTGCCCAGGGACGCCGATCCAAAGAAACCGATCGAGACCGGTTACCGGCTGTCGGTCCTGTATTACAATCTGGCCGTGCTCGGCGTGAAACGCCTGCACGTCTATCTCGATACGTCCTTTGCCGGAAAATTTGGCGCTCAGCCGACGAAGGGCTCCCCGCCGGCAGCCAAATCGGTCATCGCCTATCCGGTGATCCGTCCGCTCGGCAAACTCATGCCCGCGGGCTGGGTCGTGATGACCGCGGCAACCGGGACTGAACCTGCTTTCGCGGACCCGAAGCGCCCGCGCAGCGCTTTTACCGATGCGCTGGTGGCAGGCCTGCGCGGTCTTGCCGACACGACCGGCGAGGGCAACAATGACGGCGCGGTGACGGGCGGCGAGCTGCTTCCCTTCGTCTCCCGGCAGGTCGGCGCCGCGGTGAAGCGCGCCACCGGCGGCAGCCAGAAACCTGCCCTTTTCGGCCGAAAGGATACGACCCTGAGGGTGTACTGACGGCCGCGCGGACTGGCTGGCCTGCTCCGGAGGGCATCGCCGGCAGCAGCCGCGTTGCAGCGCGGTAGGAAAAGCTCGCCGCCGGCTATCTTGCCTTTGCAAAGCTGGCTTCAATCGGTCTCTGGCCGCGTGTTTATGATTCCACGTCCCGGTGTCGGCCCGAGCGATCGGCCCTGGTTACGGTTCGGAAAGTCGTTTTGGTGGCCGGGATGCCGGACTCAGGCCGGCGCCTGCGACTTCTCGGGCAGAAACTGCACGCCGGCCGTATTGCCCCGTCGCCAGATAATCTCGCCTTCGAATGTTTCGCCCAACCCGCAGAAGGTCAGGCAAATCCGCGCTGGCATCTGATCGATGTCTTCCGACATGATTTGGCAGCCCGACCGGCTCGCATCCTGAATCGAGCACTCCATCGCATCTGCAAGCCCCGGCCACAAAACCTGCGCGCGCAAGAAAACGCTGCGGCGCCTATCTGACCGTCTTTCAGTTACATCGCGCATCGTCGAACTCCTGATTGGCAACCGTTATATAACAGGCAGGTAAATGTTCGATGAAACGGCGCCGGGGGCGGCGGTCAGCATGAAACAGCCGCCATTCGCACGATCGTTCATATCCCGCCAATACGCGGCTGATTATCGTGCATTGGCGTATTTTGCGGTGTTTCGTGGCGTTTGCGGGCCGGCGTTAAGACATGGCCATAATCGCGCGCAGCCCGTCGCGATAGGTCGGATAGGCCAGCCTCACGCCAAGTTCCTGCTTGATCCTGGCGTTGGAGACACGCTTGTTTTCGCCATAGAAGCTTCGGGCCATGGGGCTTAAATCGGCGGTGTCGAACGGCATTTCGGGCGGCGGCGCCACGCCGAGCAGCTCCGCGCTAAAGGCCACCAGATCTTGCGGCGGCGCCGGTTCGTCGTCGGCGACATTGTAGACCGCGCCCGGCGAGGGCTGCGCGATCGACGCTTCAAGCACGCGCGCTATATCCTCGACATGAATGCGGTTGAAGACCTGCCCCGGCTTGATGATGCGCCGGGCGTTGCCGGCCTGCAATTTGTCGATAGCGCTGCGCCCCGGACCATAGATGCCGGCGAGCCGGAACAGCTGAACGGCTTTGCCGCACGCAGCGCCGAAATCCAGCCATGCCTGCTCCGCCACCGCCCGCTGCCTGCCGCGTTTCTGGGTTGCCTTCAAAACCGCGTCCTCGTCAATCCATACGCCGTCGTGATTGCCATAGACGCCGACCGTGGAGAGATAGCCGATCCATCGGAGTTCCGGCGCCTGTTCGAGATCGGAACGGTGATGCAGGAGGAGCGGATCGCCTTGGTCATCGGGCGGCGCGGACAACAGCAGATGGGTCGCGCCGGCAACAGCCTCCGCGACCCGCGCGTCGGCCTTCCGGCCATCGAAGACAAATGCGTCAAACCCTTCCGCGGCCAGCGCGGCGACACCTTCGCGCGACCGGACTGTGCCCGAGACCCGCCACTCCTTGGCGAGGAGACGCCGCGCCAGGGCCCGTGCGCTATATCCGAATCCGAAACAGAATAATTCAGGCATGGGCCCGCTCCCGGCCGCGGTTCCATTCCCCCAGGACACCGTCATCATTTTCTCCAGCGGCAGCTATCTCCCGCAGGGCGCCGAAGCTCGGCGCCGGCATCAGCCGCGAGAGCGCCCAGACCGCCATCGCCCGCACCAGAGGTGACCCGTCATCAAGATGATGCTTCACTTTTTCAATCAGCTCCGTGTTCGTCGAATTACCTGCCGCAATCAGCACATTGCGAATAAACCTGTCGCGCCCGGTCCGCTTTATCGGCGTTCCAGCGAACCTCGCGCGGAATGCCGCATCGTCCAGCGCCAGCAATTCATCGAGCGGAGGATCCACCATATCCGCTCGCCACGCCAGTTTCGCCTCCCGTGACCTATGCGCGAACTTGTTCCACGGGCAAACGGCAAGACAATCGTCGCAACCGAAAATCCGGTTGCCCATCGCCTCCCTGAACTCCAGCGCGATATGCCCCTTATGCTCGATAGTGAGATAAGAGATACAACGCCGCGCGTCCAGCTCATAGGGCTTCGGAAAGGCATTGGTCGGGCAAATATCGAGGCAGCTCCGGCATTGACCGCAATGGTCGGCCTCGCGCTCGTCCGGGGCGATTGACTGGGTGGTAAAAATGCTCCCCAGAAACAGCCATGAGCCAAAGTCGCGCGAGACGAGGTTGGTGTGTTTGCCCTGCCATCCCAGCCCGGCGGCTTCAGCCAGCGGCTTCTCCATGACGGGCGCGGTATCGACAAAAACCTTGACCTCGCAGCCGCTCTCCCGGTGCAGCCACCCGGCAACCTGCTTGAGCTTTTTCTTGACGACGTCGTGATAATCCTTGCCCCGGGCATAGACGGAAATAGTGGCGCGGGAGCGCTTGGCGAGAGTCGCCAGCGGATCGGAGCCCGGACCATAGTTAAGGCCCAGAACGACAACGGAACGCGCCTCCGGCCACAGGACGCCGGGCGCCGCGCGCCGTTCGGCCGTTCGCTCCATCCAATCCATGTCGCCATGCCGGCCGGCGGCGAGGAATGCCGAAAGACGCTCGCCGGCCGCCGGGATTGCCCCCGGCGCGGTGAACCGCACAACGTCGAAGCCGGCCGCCGCCGCCCGCTCGCGTATTTGAGCCTTCAAAGTGCTCATGGTCGCCGCGCGGCCATGATCAAAAATCCGGGTCGGCATATTCGTCCGGCGGCCTGAGCCCGGGCACGCGGTCCGTCAGCAGCGTGCGAAAGGATGGTCGCGACTTGATCCGGGCATACCATCCCTTGGCGCCCTCGGCCTCGCTCCAGGGCACGTCGCCGAGATAGTCGATACATGACAGATGCGCGGCGGCCGCGAAATCGGCGAAACTCAAATGTTCCCCGGCCAGCCAGTTACGGGCCTCCATCAAATGCTCGATATAGCTCAGATGGTAGCGCAGATTGGCCTGCCCGGCCCGGACGAGTTCCATATCCGGCGCGCCGCCGGTGCCGGCGTCGAAACGCCGGTGAAGCTTTTCTCCGATCAGATAGCTGCTGACCTCGGAATCGAACTTGTTATGAAACCAGTCGACCAGACGGCGTATTTCGGCGCGCTCGGTCTCGTCGCCGGGGAAGAAGGCGAAAGCGCGCGCGTCGCCGGCCTCGTCCAGTCCGGTATCGGCCAGATATTCCGAAATTGCGTAAACGCCGCAAATCGCCGTCCCCGCCGAGACCTTGAGGACGGGGAGAATGCCCGCGGGATTGATCTCCAGAAAACCGGCGTTCCAGTCCCACGGTTTTTCCTGCTCGAAACGCACATCCACTTCGCACTCGGCCAACGCCAGGCGAATTGAGCGCGAGAAGGGGCAAAGCGGATAATGGATCAATGTGAACATGAGCGGTTAAATGATTCAACCTGTGCCGCAATTCGGGCTTTGGCCTCAGAGCCTTGGTCCGGTATAGAACCGCTCGGGGGCGGCGACAAGATTTTCACGCATGCGCCGCATGGAGGCGGACAATGTCAATTGAGCAGATTATCGTGCTCGCTGTCGTGCAAGGCATCAGCGAATTCCTGCCGATTTCATCCTCCGGCCATCTCATTCTCATCCCCGCCATGACCGGTTGGCCCGACCAGGGATTGGCGACGGACGTCATGGTCCATGTCGGCTCGCTGTTCGCCGTCCTGGTTTATTTCTGGCGCGACGTGCTGAGGCTCGCCATAGGCGCGATGAACCTTCTGCGCCTCCGGATGACCGACGACGGACGTCTCGCCCTGTTCATCGCGCTGGGGACGATACCGGCCGTTCTGGTCGGGCTTCTGCTCAAGGCGACCGGCCTTCTCGACACGATAAGGGGCATTGAGATCGTAGCCTGGAATGCCCTCGTCTTCGGATTGCTGCTGCTGGTCGCCGACAAGATCGGCTCGCGCGTCAAGACGATGGAGCAAATGACGCTGAAGGCGGCGATCATCATCGGCCTGGCGCAGGCGCTGGCGCTGATACCGGGCACAAGCCGGTCCGGCGTCACCATTACCGCGGCCAGGTTTCTCGGCTTCGAACGCGCTGAAGCCGCGCGTTTCTCGTTTCTGCTCGGTATCCCGGCGATAGCGGGCGCCGGTATTTTGACGGTGAAGGATTTCTCCGATTCAGGTCAGGGCATTCCGGCCGACGCGCTGTGGGCCGCCGGGTTGACCTTTATCTCGGCGCTGCTGGCGATCGCTTTCCTGATGGCGGTTATCCGGCGCGTGAGTTTCACGCCCTTCGTGATCTACCGTTTTTTCCTGGCGGGTTTTCTGCTGGTGCTGGCATATCTTTAGGTCATGCGGGATTTGGGGAATAGTATGAAGAGGCGGCGGCAGGACAGTAACGGTGAGCGATGCGCAAAGGCAGATCGGCCCGGGCCGGGGCGGGCTTCAACACTGGCATCCAGGCAAATGACGCCGATATCCGTGAGCTGGTCTCGCTCTATGCCGCCGGCAATCTGAAACAGGCGGAGACCAGGGCCCGCCGGCTGATCGCGGAATTTCCAGCCACGCTCGTTGCCTACAATGTGCTCGGCGCGGCGCAATCGGGCCAGGGAAAGCCCAAAAAGGCCATTGCCAGCTACCGGCAGGCGCTGAAAGTCAATCCCGACTATGTCGATGCGCACTACAATCTGGGCAACACCTTCAAAGCTTTGGGCAAATTGGGCAGCGCCGCGGCAAGCTACCGCCAGGCGATAAAACTCAAACCGGATTTTGCCGAAGCGCACATCAATCTTGGCATCCTGCTCAAGGATATGGGCAAACCCGAAGGCGCCATTTCGAGCTACCGGCAGGCCCTGAAGCTGATGCCGCTTCAGCCCGACATTCACAGCAATCTGGGCAACGCTCTGCTGGAACTTGGCAGGAACGAGGAGGCGATCGCCGCCTACCGTCAGTCGATCAAGGTCAAGCCGGACCATGCGGAGGGACATTTCGGTCTCGCCAACGTACTGCAGGCGGCTGGCGAGAGCGAAGCGGCGGTTGCCGCCTACCGGGCGGCGGTGAAGATCATGCCATCGCATGTCGAGGCGCTCTGCAATCTGGGCCGGGTCTTGACCGGCCTCGGCAGGCTGGAGGAAGCCGCCGCCAGCTTGGCGCTGGCCGTGAAAATCAACCCCGGATTCGCGCTGGCGCACCATAACCTTGGTACGGCTCTCATCGAGCTCGACGCGTTTGAAGATGCCGCCGCCGCCTTCGAGTGCGCGCTCGATGCCGACCCCGGCCTTGCGGCGTCCCACGCAAGTCTGGGCATGCTGCATGAACGCCTCAACGATCTCGACAAAGCTCTTGAGCATACGCAGCGCGCGCGCGAACTCGTGCCGGACGATCCGGCCGCCCTGTTGTCCTGGGCTGTCATTCAAAAACGAAAAGGCGACAGGCAAGGCGCGATCGAAACCCTGACGCCATTGGCCAAGCGCGGTGCGCCCGGCAATATCGGCGCCCAAATTCACAGTGAGCTTGGCAAGCTTCATGACCGGGAGGGCGATTGCACCAGAGCCTTCGATTGCTTCCGCGCGGCCAACGATCTGCAGGCTCAATCGGAATCCGCGGCGCGGTATAGCAAGGCGGCGTTCCTGGAAGAGGTCGAGGAAATCGGCAAAGCGCTGAGCGCCGGCGGGGAGTGGAAACAATGGGCCGGCGACGACGCCGGCGAGACACCATCCTTCATCGTCGGGTTTCCGCGCTCGGGAACGACGCTGCTCGACCAGATCCTGGACGCCCACCCGGTCATACAGGTCATGGAGGAGCAGGCGGCGCTCGACCATGTCGTGGCGCATATCGCGGAGGCTCATGGAGCCTATCCCTCAATATTGGGCGAGCTCACCGTCGAGGCTGTCAGTGATTTGCGGATGCGCTATTTCGCCAATGTAGAGCGCAGCATCACGCGCCAGCCCGGCACATTGCTGGTCGATAAATACCCTCTCAATATCCGACATATCCCGTTGATACTGCGCCTGTTCCCCAATGCCGGAATCATTCTGGCGATGCGCCACCCCTGCGACGTCATACTCAGCAATTTCATGCAGGCTTATAAAATCAACGACGCAATGGCGAATTTCTTCACCCTTGAAGACGCCGCTCACTGCTATGCGCGGGTCATGGGTTTGTGGCAAAACTGCACTGAATTGTTACCGGTGAAATTCCACATGGTGAAGTATGAGGCGCTGGTGGGCGACTTCGACACGGAAGTTCGTGGCCTGCTGGAGTTTCTCGGCGTCGGCTGGGACGAGGCGGTCCTTGGGCATATCGAACATGCGAAAGCCAGAGGCGTAATCAATACGCCGAGTTACCAGTCGGTCACGGAGCCGATCTATCAGCGCGCCAAATATCGCTGGAAAAGATATCAAAGGGAGATCGAACCCGTTCTCGGCGAACTGCAGCCCTTCATCGAAGCCTTTGGCTATTCAGACCAACCGACGTAATGGCGCGGGCCAGGCGGTCTCAGCCTATCTGAAATTCGATTGGCCCTAGCCGCCCATCGCGGCGAACTCGCCGCGAGCGCGAAACCGCTCCAGATATTCGCCGATCACGGCGTCAGCGGGGATGGGATCGATGCCGAGCCCCTTCAGCGTGCGCTTCTCGCGATAGGCCATGGGGCTCACCAGATTGTCCTGCTCAAGCAGCCGCACCTGATCGACCGTCAGAATCGGATTGGGCAGCATCTGTAGAAAAAACGCCTCCATCCGGGCCGCCCAGAACGGCACCGGCACGAATATCCTGCGGCGCCCGGAATGGTGCAGAACCTTTTTGAAAATGTCGCGCAGCGTCACGATCTCGGGCCCGCCGATTTCATAGATGGCGCCGGGCTTGCACCGGCCCTGGAGCGCGGCAACGACAGTCTTGGCGACATCGCCGACATAGACCGGCTGAAACTTGGTTTTGCCGCCGCCGATCAGCGGCAGCACCGGCGCCATCCGCGCCAGCGCGGCAAAGCGGTTGAAGAACTGGTCCTCGGGCCCGAAAACCACCGACGGGCGCACAATCGTGGCGCCGGGAACCGCTTTCATCACCGCCTTCTCTCCGGCCGCCTTGGAGCGCGCATAATGGGCCGGCGATTTGGCGTCGGCGCCGATTGCCGAGACGTGGACCAGCGTGGAGACGCCGTTGCTTTTCGCCGCGCGCGCGACCGAGCCGGCGCCCAACTCATGAACCTTGTCGAAACGCTGCTTGCCGCCCTCGTAAAGAATGCCGACCAGATTGACGAGAGCGTCGGCCCCCGCCGCCGCCCGGTCGACCGAATCGGGATAGCGCAAATTGGCCTGCACCGCGTGAATCTGGCCGACGCTTCCAAGCGGCTGCAGATGTCCCGCCAGGTCCGGCCGCCGCACGGCAATCCGCAAACGGCATCCGGTTCGGGCCAATGCCTGCACCACGTGGCGGCCGACGAATCCGGAACCGCCATAGATTGTCACCAGGCTGGAACTGTCCAGACGGATCGCCATATTTCCATCCCCCGATTGCCGCCATGTGCCTACAGTTGAGGATTACACCGCGCGAGGGTTCCTGTGAAGGGCGATGAGCGCCGATTGACAAGAACGGCCAGCGGTCTTAACTCATGCCAATCGGGTTCATACCCGGCCCAGGTGGCGGAATTGGTAGACGCGCTGGCTTCAGGTGCCAGTGGCCGCAAGGCCGTGGAAGTTCGAGTCTTCTCCTGGGCACCAGCCTTCCCGTCATGTGCGGGGTCCGCCGCACGGAGCAAACAACCGGCCAATGACTGTAGAATTCTATCAAGGCGACCTTCCTTCCGGGCTCGATTTCGGTGCTTCGGTTGCAATCGACACCGAAACGCTCGGGCTCAATCCGCTGCGCGACCGGCTGTGCCTGGTCCAGCTCTCCGCCGGAGACGGAACCGCGCATCTCGTGCAGCTTGCCGCGGGCGCCTATGAAGCGCCGAACCTCAAGGCCCTGCTTGGCGACAGGGACGTGCTGAAGATTTTCCATTTCGCGCGCTTCGATCTGGCCGTGCTTTACCACTATCTGGGCATCATGGCGGAGCCCGTCTATTGCACCAAAATCGCGTCCCGGCTGACGCGTACTTTTACCGACCGGCACGGACTGAAGGATTTGTGCAAGGATCTGGCCGGCGTCGAGCTTTCCAAACAGCAGCAATCCTCCGACTGGGGGGCGGCGGACCTGTCGTCCGCGCAGCTCCAATATGCCGCGTCCGATGTGCTGCATCTGCACCGGATCAAGGACAAGCTCGATGCCATGCTCGAGCGCGAGGGCCGGATAGCGCTGGCGCGCGCAAGCTTCGGTTTTCTGCCATTCCGCGCGCTGCTCGACCTTTCCGGCTGGGCGGAAGAAGACATCTTCTCCCATTGACTCGGAGCCCTCTGCTGGCGCCGCGACAGCCGCAATCTGATCAAATTTGACGCCGATAGTCGCTTGCGTGATAAGGGTTTAACACCGCTCGCGGCAAACACCGGACAATAGGGCCTGTTGATAATGGCGGTTGAGGCTGATCATTCTTTTGCCCCGCTGGCGCCGGCGACCGCGTCGGCTGAGCGCGAACGCGCCCTTCGCAGCGCGCATCGGCACACCCGGCTGGTCCGGATTCTGCGCATTGTCCTGCCGGTCGGCGCGCTCGCCATCATGGCGTTTTATTTCCTGAGCTCCAATTTCACCATATCGATCGGAGACATGGAGGCCAGCGTATCGCGCATCGAGATCAACAAAGACCGGCTTCGCATGATCGACCCGAGGCTGGAAGGGGTAACCGGCAAGAAAGGCAGTTATGTCGTTACCGCTGATTATGCCGAGCAGGAGATCGCCAACCCGTCAATTGTCCACCTGTCAGCGGTGCGCGCCGAAGTCGATAATGCCACTCAGGGCTGGACCCGGCTGACCTCGCCGGCCGGCGTCTTCGACACGACGAAGGAATTTCTCGTTCTGAGCGGCGATATAAAAGTCGGCACAAGCTCGGGAATGACGTCGCGTCTGACCCGCGCCGATATCGACATGAAGACGCAGACCATCGTTAGCCCGGAGCCGGTCGAGGTGAATTTTCCCACCGGCACGCTGGTTTCGAACAAGATGCATATCAACATGAGCGCCCGCGAAGTCACCTTCCGCGAAGACGTGCGCGTTCGGACCGAACCGCCGGCGAAGAAGCCAAACGCTCAATCCGGGACGGCAGCGAAACCCAGTATGATGTCGTTCAGCAGCACTGAGCCGATCGACATCGCCGCACCGCAACTGAAGATCCTGGATGCCGTGAAGCTGGCCCATTTCACCGGCGGCGTGACCACCGATCAGGCCGGGTCACGCATGGTGTCGAGGGAGATGAAGCTTTATTACGAGAAAAAAGCAGGCGATCAGGAGGCCGGACAGGGCGGGACGAAACTCCGCCAGATAGAGGCGATTGGAGATGTTCTGGTGGTGGCGGCGGATGGCCGCCGCGCGGCCTCTCAGAAACTGACCTATGACGCGGGCAAGCAGCAGCTCACGCTCGACCAGGATGTGACCCTCACCCAGGCGGAAAACACTCTGAAGGCGCCCCGCCTGATAACCGATCTTGCAACAGGTATCACGCGCTTTCCGCCTCCTGGACGGGTGAAGGGGCATTTCGCGCCCCGAACCCCGGACAAGGAGGAGCCGCGGGCCAGCCCGGCGGCGGCAACGGGCGCCAGTCAGCTCGACCTGTCCAGCACCCGCGGCCAGCCCATCGATATCGAAGCCAATTCCCTTATCGTCGATGACCGGAAAAAGACGGCGACTTTCGACGGCGACGTCCAGACCGAGCAGGGTGGCATGAAGCTGCGATCGAGGTCCTTGCGCTTATATTATGGCGGCGAGACCGGTGCACAGGGTAAGGGCACCCAAATCACTCAGGTCCGGGCCCAGGGCCCGGTCGTCATCACGACTGCGAAAAAGCAGACCGTCACCAGTGACTGGGCGCTCTTCGAATCCACCAAACAAACGGTGACAATCGGCGGCAATGTCGTGTTATCGGAGGGCGGGAATGTGATAAAGGGTGACAAGCTGGTTGTCGATCTCAAGACAGGACGCAGCCGGTTCGAGAATAATAGCAGTGTAGAATCAGGCAAACGCGTACAAGGACTGTTCATGCCGAGGCAGTTCAAGAAAAAGGAAACGGAAAAAGCGCCCGCCCAATGACCGCCTGCCGTTCGGCTGCCGTTACGCCGTTACGTCGATAAGAATAATGGTCTGGATTTCATCGAATCTTAACTGGCCAGAGCTTCAACTGGGAGCAAGTGGCTTCGTGAGCAAGCTATTGTCATTTGCCGGTCGCCGCGTATCACCCCCGACCTTTGGCGGCGAGGGGGACCATGCGCAGCAATACGGGCAAGAGCCGGCGAACGAGCCGGTTGCGTCGGTAGGCCGTCTGACGGTCAGTTCCGTTGTCAAGAGTTTCAAGAAGCGTCCTGTCGTGCGCGGTGTGTCTTTGTCGCTCGAGCGCGGTCAGGCAGTTGGTCTTCTGGGGCCAAACGGCGCCGGCAAGACCACTGTCTTTTACATGATCACCGGGCTGATCCCGGCCGATGAAGGGCGCATCGAGATCGACGGGAATGACGTGACCCGGCTGCCGATGTACCGCCGCGCCCGGCTCGGCATCGGCTATCTGCCGCAAGAGGCCTCGATTTTCCGGGGGCTGAGCGTCGAGGAGAATATTCGCGCCGTGCTTGAAGTGGTCGAGCCGGACAAAAAGGAACGAGAAAGGCAACTGGACAACTTGTTGGAGGAGTTCAACATAGAAAGGCTGCGCAAATCGCCGTCCATCGCTCTTTCCGGCGGCGAACGCCGCCGCGTGGAAATTGCCCGTGCGCTGGCGTCCAATCCCTCCTACATGCTGCTGGACGAACCCTTCGCGGGCATTGACCCGATTGCAATTGGAGACATCCGCACCCTGGTACGCCATCTCACAAGCCGTGGAATCGGCGTGCTGATTACCGACCATAATGTCCGCGAAACGCTTGAGCTCATCGACCGTGCATACATTATCTATGACGGCGAGGTGCTGACCGAGGGCACGCCCGAGGAAATCATCGCCAACGAGGATGTGCGGCGCGTCTATCTCGGCGACGAATTCAGCCTCTAGGACCGATCGGCAGAAATCATGGCGCTCACCTCCCGACTTGAGCTGAGACAGGGCCAAGGCCTGGTCATGACCCCGCAATTGCAGCAGGCCATCAAGCTGCTGCAACTCTCAAATCTCGAACTTACGGCCTATGTCGAAGGCGAGCTGGAACGCAACCCGCTGCTGGAGGAGGACGATCCGGAACGCGACGGCGGCGACAGCGAGAGCAACGAAGCGGACCGCGAGCCGGCCAAGGGCGCGGATGGCGACGGGGCGGGCGACGGGACAGTCGCCGACGACGAGTGGCTCGACCTCTCCAAGAACCGCGTGGAAAACGACCCTGGCAGCGCTTACGACACGGAAGCCGAGAATGTATTTCCCGAGTCTGGCGAACCGCAAGCCGGTCCGCTCGGCGACGGCCCCTGGAACGTCAGCTCCTCCCGCTCTATATCGGGCGAGCGCGGCGAGTCCAATCTGGAGGCCTATGTCGCGGAGGAGATCAGCCTGCACGATCATCTCACCGAGCAGGCGCATCTGGCGCTGGAAGATCCGGTGCAACGGCTTGTCGGGCATCATCTGACCGACATGGTCGACGAAGACGGATATATGCGCGGCGACCTGCAAGCCATCGCCGAACGCCTCGGCGCGCCACTGGAACTGGTCCAGGAGACGCTGGCGGTGTTGCAGGGACTGGAGCCCGCCGGCGTCTTCGCCCGCGATCTTGCCGAATGCCTGACCATCCAGCTTAAAGACCGCAACCGTTTCGATCCCGCGATCGAAACGCTGATAAACAATTTGCATCTGATCGCGGCACACGACTTCTCCGGACTGAAGCGCGCATGCGGGACGGATGATGAAGATCTGGCCGACATGATCGCCGAGATCAAATCGCTCAATCCCAAGCCCGGACTGACATTCGGCCGCACCGCGGTTCAGGCGGTCGTGCCGGATGTGTTCGTGCGCCAGCGCCCCGATGGCGCGTGGCACGTCGAACTCAACAACGACACGCTGCCGAAAGTGCTGGTGAACCAGGGCTATTATGCGACGGTAAGGAAGACCGCGACGTCGGATGAAGACAAGACATATCTGAGCGACTGTCTGCAGACCGCCAACTGGCTCGTCAAGAGCCTGGACCAGCGCGCCCGCACCATTCTCAAGGTCGCCAAGGAGATCGTCCGCCAGCAGGATGGATTCCTGACAAGCGGTGTTCAATATCTGCGCCCGCTCAATCTCAAAACCGTCGCCGATGCAATCTCGATGCACGAATCGACGGTAAGCCGGGTCACCAGCAACAAATATATGGCCACGAGCCGCGGCATATTCGAGCTCAAATATTTCTTCACCTCGGCGATCGCGTCGTCATCGGGAATCGGCGAGGCCCACTCCTCCGAGTCAGTCCGCCATCGGATCAAACAGCTCATCGACAACGAAGCGCCGGCGAAGGTTCTTTCAGATGACAAAATCGTCGATCTGCTGCAGGCGGAGGGAATCGATATCGCGCGCCGGACGGTCGCGAAATACCGCGAGTCGATGCGAATTCCCTCCTCGGTCCAGCGGCGGCGGGTAAAGAAAATGGCGGCGTCCTCACAGACCTGACGCTGACGGCGGACATATTTCCGCTACAAATAATCGGCAGGGTTCAGCCAAAAATTCCGTGTTATCCAAGCCTGTTGACAAGCTGTGCATGGCAGGCTCACAAAATAGGCGTTTCAAATTGACAGCACTGTTTCACCTGGTCTAGGGTCCGCTCCCACGGCTGAAGGCCGAAGGACAGAGGCTCAGTATTGCGTTGGACGCAGGAGGTAGCCCAAGATCCGATTGAGTGGCATACCAGGCCCCCTGAAAAGGCGGCGGCAGACGTTGGCCCCTCCAGATTCCCGGACATGACAATGACACTGCAAGTTACCGGCAAGAACCTGGACGTCGGAGAGGCATTGCGATCTTACGTGGTTGAGAGAATCGAAAACACGCTGGAAAAATATGTCGGCAAGAGCCAGTCAGGTCATGTACGGATCGAAAAGGAGCATGGCGCGTTTCGAACGGACTGTTCGATTCAGCTGCGTACCGGGCTCAGCCTGCAGACCCGGGGTGAAGCGGCCGATGCCTATGCGAGCGCCGATCTTGCGCTGGAGCGGCTCGACAAGAGGTTGCGCCGGTATAAACGCCGCCTGAAACGGCACCATACACAACCCGCGGCGATGGACGCGGACATGCAGGTTCCCTACTACGTCATCCAGACGGGGGAGGAAGAGCAGGAGGAACAGGACGACGAAAATCCTGTCATTGTCGCGGAGACCAAAACGGTCATTCGCGAGTTGCCTGTGAGTGACGCGGTTATGCAGCTGGACTTGTCAGATATGCCATTCGTCGTCTTCCAGAATGCGAGCCACGGGCGGATAAATGTCGTCTATAGACGTTCCGACGGCAATATCGGCTGGATTGATCCCGGCGGCGAGCTGACTTCGGAAGATTGAACGTTAGGCGGAGTTTTGCTCGAATGTATTATCGGCTACTATTAACAGTGAGGTGTCAGGCGGATCATGGATCTCGGTGATCTCATCAGCGCGGACGGGGTAATCGCCACGCTCTCCGCGAACAGCAAGAAGCAGATTCTGCAGACGCTATCGGCGCATGCGGCGCGCCTCACGGATCTGCCGGAGCGCGACATCTTCGACACGCTGCTGCAGCGCGAACGGCTCGGCTCGACCGGCGTGGGACGCGGTGTAGCCATCCCCCACGGCAAGCTGAGCGGCCTGGCCCATATCGTCGGCCTGTTTGCGCGCCTCGAGCAACCGGTGAATTTCGAATCCGTCGACGGCGAGCCCGTGGATCTTGTCTTTTTGCTACTGGCGCCGGAAAGTGCGGGCGCTGATCATCTCAAGGCACTGGCGCGCATTTCGCGGCTGTTGCGCGAGCCGGCATCGATCGACAAACTTCGCACGTCAAAGGATGGCGGCGCGCTCTACGCGCTTTTGACAGAGACCGCGGCGTCACACGCCGCTTGAAAACAACCGGCGCGGTACGGCCGGCGCCCTGCACCGGGTCATGACCTAGAGCGCTTTCAGGAAAAGTATGGGCGGTTTTCCGGCCGGAAAGCGCGTTAAGACAAACAGATAGAGCATGATCGGCGATTCAGAAATCGTCGAACCTGCTCTAGGTTGAGGACTCATAAATATCGTCCATTCCACGCAGTGGATTTTGTCTCTGACAAGGCAGAAGAACGCGGGAAATCTTCATGATTTTCAAGTTCTTATAACGCAGGCAGTGGCGAAGTCCACCACGTGGAATTGCATGATATTTATGAGTCCTCAACCTAGTGCACGCTGACCGTCTTCAGATCATTTTCCATGGCATCCGCGATAATCGAATTGCGGCTGTCTCTCAGCGACAGCGGCGTCCCGTCCGCCGACAGGAGGGCGAAGAGATCGATATCGTCGGGAATACCCGCGAGGGTAGGAAATAACCGAGTTGCCTCTCCTGATTTGAGCTGGCGAATATAAGCGACCTGCCCATCGCCGAGACGCGCGAATTCGATCGCGCTCATGACCCCGGCACTATCGCCGATTTCAGGAGTTTCCAATTTATTGTTTTCTTTGTTGGTCATAACTCTTACCTCCAATGATGGCCGGCAGATCCTGCGACCGCCATTTCGGCCAGTGCATTCTCTGGGTAGTACGGATTGGGCCTTGCCTGTCCGGCGGCGGCACTATTCGCTCTGTCTGATCTCCACTTTGCGAATCTGACGTTCGGGCTCCGGTCGCACCAGTTCGACCGACAGCAGCCCATTCGAGAGATCGGCGCTGCGAACCTTGATCCCGTCCGCCAAAACGAAGGACTTCTGAAACTGCCGCGCCGCGATGCCGCGATGCAGGTAGACACGGTTATTCTCCTCATCCTGCTTGCCGCGGATTGTCAGCTGATTGTCTTCCACCGCGACGTCGAGCTGATCCTGGGTAAAACCGGCGACGGCAAGGGTAATGCGCAGCATTTCGCCGTCATTGCCGTCTTCGGCGATCCTCTCGATGTTGTAAGGCGGGTAGCCGTCCCCCGCGCCCTTTGTAACGCGGTCGAGAACGCGTTCGATTTCATCGAAACCCAGCAAAAGGGGGCTGTTGAGCAGTGACGTTCGAGACATCGGCATAGTCCTTTTCAAGCGACTGCGACCGTCTTGCGAATTTGCCGGCGGCGACCGCAAAAAGCGCATCGCCCCAACCTTCAGCCCGCATGCGGCGCTGAAATACTTGACCACCGGTAATATGGGAAAACGGTACGCCGCTTTCAAGCCGAAGAGCGCAACACCGGCAGGATGGGGGAAAGTGGTGGAGCCAGACGGGATCGAACCGACGACCTCGTGAATGCCATTCACGCGCTCTCCCAACTGAGCTATGGCCCCACATTCCGCATGAGCGCGCGGCCCGCGCCCGGCGAATGTTTAGTTAAGCCGCCCCAACGGGCGGATCAAGGAAAACTTGCCGGCGACGGTGCGCGCGCGCCGCCAAGCCGGACTCAACCCTCCGGTCCCGGCTTGACGCTGCCCGGGATTATCACCGCGACGCTGGAGTCGTCGTCGTCGTCATCGTCGGCCAGGAAAGTATCGTCGTCGTCGTCGGAGTCGTCATCGTCGTCGAGATCGATGACCACATCATCGACATCGGGGTCGTTACCGCTATCCTCGTCGGCCTTGACTTCGTCCAGACTTACAATTTCGGGACCGTCGCTAGCGACTTTCTCCGGCTCGGGAGCGGGTTCGGGCGGTTTGACAGGCGTCTTTTGGGCCACCGGCGCTCTCGCTCTGGTGACCCGTACTTCCGGAACGAATACAGCCTCGCATAGCGGACAGGTGATCGGATCACGACACAGATCGTAATATTTGGCACCGCATTCGCCGCAAAGCCGCTTGGTTCCGCGTTCAGCTTTCGACATAAAATCACCCTGAATCCAATTGACAGCGGCCCCCCCTTGCCACGGGGAAGGCGCGCTGTCAAAACCAAATCCTGCTGTTTTTGAAATGCAATGACATGGCCGTTGACACCGGAATGCCCAATCGGCTCAATGCAACCCGCCGCATCCGCGCGGCGTCAACTTGGCCAAAACGCCCTGTCAACACCTTTGCACACGCTCTGAATGTCCGAAATGCTCTCCGCTCGAAAATCATCCTCGCTTGCCGGCACACTCCGGGTTCCGGGTGACAAATCCATTTCGCACCGCGCGCTGATGCTCGGCGCGCTGGCAACCGGCGTGACCCATATCACCGGGCTCCTGGAGGCCGACGACGTGCTCGCCACAGGCCGGGCTCTGGCGGCAATGGGGGCCGCCGTCAAATGCCGCGATGGCGTCTGGAGCGTGCATGGCCGCGGCGTCGGCGGACTTGCCAAACCGGACACCGAGCTCGATTTCGGCAACTCGGGAACCGGCGCCCGGCTGATGATGGGCATCGTCTCGGGACATCCCTTCACCGCCGGATTTACCGGCGACGCCTCGCTGCGCAGCCGGCCGATGGGGCGTGTGCTGACCCCGCTCCGGCAAATGGGACTGAATATCCAGGAAGATCGCGAGACGCTCCCGCTGACGCTGGAGGGAACCTCCAACCTGATCCCCATCGAGTATGAATTGCCGGTGCCCTCGGCACAGGTGAAATCCGCCATCCTGTTCGCCGGACTGCACGCGCCGGGCAAAACCACGGTGGTGGAACGCCAGGCAACCCGCGACCATACCGAACGGATGCTGCGCCACTTCGGCGCGGAAATCACGATTGAAGAAGAAGGCGGCCGGCGCTCGATCGCGGTCGCGGGCGACGCCGAGTTGAGCGGACGCGATATCGCGGTCCCCGGCGATCCCAGTTCCGCTGCCTTTGTGATCGCCGCCGCGTTGATCGTTCCAGGATCGCACGTCACGCTTCGCGATATTCTTGTCAATCCGACACGTACCGGGTTTTTCAAGACGCTTGAGGAAATGGGCGCCGGCATCCGCTACGACAATGAACGCCAGGAGAGTGGCGAAGCGGTCGCCGACATCAGCATTACCGCGGGAGAGCTGAGCGGCGTGAGCGTACCGGCGGCGAGGGCTCCGTCAATGATCGACGAATATCCCGTTCTCGCCGTCGTCGCCGCCTTTGCGAAAGGCGAAACGCGGATGGAGGGTCTTGGCGAACTCCGCGTCAAGGAAAGCGACCGGCTGGCCACGACCGCGGCGGGGCTGGCCGCCTGCGGCGTCGATCACAGGATCGAAGGCGACACGCTCATCGTCAACGGCGCCGCGACGGTGCCGGGCGGCGCAACCGTCTCGACCCATCTGGACCACCGGATCGCCATGGCTTTTCTTGTCATGGGTCTGGGGAGCGACGCGCCTGTCACGATAGACGACGCCTCCATTATCGCGACGAGCTTTACCGGTTTCGGTGACCTGATGGTGGGTCTCGGGGCCGATATCGGAGCGGCGGAGGAAACACGCGCATGATCATCGCGCTCGACGGTCCGGCGGCGTCCGGCAAGGGAACGCTCGGCCGGCGCCTCGCGGAGGAATACGGCCTTGTCCACCTCGACACCGGCGCGCTTTACAGGGCGGTCGCCCGCGACGTGCTTGCCGCGGGAAACGATCCTGCCGATAGCGCGGCGGCGGCCCGCGCGGCGCGAAATCTCGACCGTGAAACACTGGATGACCCCGTGCTGCGCACCGCGGAGACCGGCGCCGCGGCATCGGTCGTTTCCACCCATCCGGACGTCCGCCAGGCCCTGCTGAACTATCAGCGCGCTATCGCCGCAACTCCGGGCGGGGCCATTCTCGACGGCCGCGATATCGGCACCGTGGTATGCCCCGACGCCGACGTAAAATTGTTCGTGACCGCTTCGCCGGAGGAGCGCGCGCGCCGCCGCCATGCCGAGCTGGCCGAGGCGGATAACGGCCAAAACTTCGATGAAGTGCTCGCCGATGTCCGCGACCGAGACGAGCGTGACCGCAACAGGAGCCAGTCTCCCCTCAAACCGGCCGACGACGCGCACTTGCTCGACACCACGTATTTGGGTATAGAAGCGGCGTTTAAGGCTGCCGTTGAACTGATCGACGCTGTTAGCGGTTAGGAAGGGTGCGGTTTTCACATTAAGCGCAACCCCGGCAGGCCAAAATCGGCCGAAAGACCTTAATAACGGAAGAATGACGCGGCATCGGCGGTTCGCCCCCGCTTTCGCCGCAGTCATATGGCAACTATGAAAGAAGGCGCCGCCTCCCGCCCGACAGCGGGACGTGCGGAAATGTCTGATGACGGGAGCATTGATGAATCAAACGCAAACCAGCGAACTCAACCCGACGCGGGAAGATTTCGCGGCATTACTCGAAGAGACCATGGGGGCGGAGTCCCTTCAAGAGGGATCGGTAATCAAGGGCAAGGTGGTCGCGATCGAAAAAGATCTCGCGGTCATTGACGTCGGACTGAAGACCGAAGGCCGTGTCCCGCTAAAGGAGTTCGGTTTGCCGGGGTCCGATACCGCCGTTTCGATTGGCGATGACGTCGAGGTTTATCTCGAACGCGTCGAGAATGCGATGGGCGAGGCGATGCTCTCCCGGGAAAAGGCACGCCGCGAGGAAAGCTGGGTCCGGCTGGAAGAGAAATTCAACGCCGACGAAAAGGTTGAAGGAGTCATCTTCAACCGGGTCAAGGGCGGTTTCACCGTCGATCTCGACGGCGCGGTTGCCTTCCTTCCAGGCAGCCAGGTCGATATCCGCCCGGTCCGCGACATCGGGCCCTTAATGAACACACCGCAGCCATTTCAGATTCTCAAGATGGACCGCCGGCGCGGCAATATCGTCGTATCGCGGCGCTCGGTGCTGGAGGAAACCCGGGCCGAACAGCGCAGCGAGATCGTCGCCAGGCTCGAAGAGGGACAGGTGACTGAAGGCGTTGTGAAGAATATCACCGACTATGGCGCCTTCATCGACCTTGGCGGCATCGACGGCCTCCTGCATGTGACCGACATGGCCTGGCGCCGGGTCAACCATCCGAGCGAAATTCTCAATGTCGGCGACACGGTGAAAGTGCAGATCGTTCGCATCAATTCCGAAACCCAGCGCATCAGCCTCGGCATGAAACAGCTCGAGTCCGACCCCTGGGACGGCATCGAGGCAAAGTACCCGGTCGATACGCGCATCAAGGGCACGGTGACGAACATCACCGACTATGGCGCCTTTGTTGAGCTTGAATCGGGTGTCGAGGGGCTCATTCACGTATCGGAGATGAGCTGGACGAAAAAGAACATCCATCCCGGCAAAATCGTTTCCACAAGTCAGGAAGTCGAGGTTCAGGTGCTGGAGGTCGATCCTCAGAAGCGCCGGATTTCGCTCGGGCTGAAGCAGACCCAGGAAAATCCGTGGTCGGCTTTCGTGGCGAGCCACAGCAAGGGAACCGAAGTCGAGGGGGCGGTCCGCAACATCACCGAGTTCGGCCTGTTCATCGGCCTCGACTCCGGTGTCGACGGCATGGTCCATCTCTCGGATCTGGACTGGAACCGGTCCGGCGAGGAAGCGCTCAAGGATTACAAGAAGGGCGATATCGTCAAGGCGGTCGTGCTGGAAGCCGACGCCGAGAAGGAACGCATCAGCCTCGGAGTCAAACAACTTGGCGGCGATCCGATGGACAGCGCCAGCGATTTGAGGAAGGGCGCGCGCGTCACTTGCGAGATTACAGGCGTGAAAGAAAACGGCCTTGAGGTAAAGCTGGCCGACAGCGGCATGAGCAGCTTCATTCGCCGTTCCGATCTCGCGCGCGAGCGTTCAGATCAGCGCACCGACCGGTTCGCCGCAGGCGAGAAGATCGATGCCGCCATCACCCAGATCGACAAGGCGACCCGCAAGGTCTCGGTCTCGATCAAGGCTCTCGAGATCGCCGAAGAGAAAGCCGCCGTCAAGCAGTATGGCTCGACCGACAGCGGCGCATCTCTCGGCGATATCCTGGGCGCCGCGCTCGACAAGGCGAAGGACGGAGATGAAGAAGTAGAAGTAGAAGTAGAAGCGGAGGCCGAGGCAAAACCGGCCAAAGCGAAAAAGGCGGCCGCTACCAAGAAAGCCAAAGCGTCTGACGAATCCGGCGAAGCTGAAGAGAAAAGCACGAGCGAGGCCGGCGACGGCAAAGCCGACGCGGAGGAAGCCGCGGAGGCTTCCGACACATAGAGCCGGGCCTGAGCATCTTCGTTCGCGGGAGCGGATCACGTGTCTCTGCAGGCAGAAAATCTCGTTGACCGCCGGCGCCTGAAGCGCCGGCTGTCGCTGTGGCGTCTGCTGGCGATTGTTGCGGCGATTGGCTTGGTTGCCCTGGCTGTTTTTGGCACGGCTGATTTCGCGGCCAGTGCCGGTTTCAAGCAGCACATCGCCCGGGTGACCATTTCCGGCATCATCAGCGACGACCGTGAGCAACAGGAGCTGCTCGCCAAAATCGCCAAGACCAGGCAGGTCAAGGCGCTGGTCCTGCGCATCAACAGCCCCGGAGGCACCGCAACCGGCGGCGAGGCCCTGTTTGAGTCGATTCGCGCCGTTGCGGCCAAGAAACCGGTTGTCGCCGTTTTTGGAACAGTTGCGACTTCGGCGGCCTATCTGGCCGGTATTGGCAGTGATCACATTGTCGCGCGCGGCAATTCGATCACCGGATCGGTCGGCATTATTTTGCAATGGGCGGAAGTGACCGAGTTGCTCAAGAAGCTCGGCATCAAGATGGAAGAAGTAAAAAGCGGGCCGCTCAAGGCGACGCCCTCGCCCTTTCAACCCTTTGACGAGGCGGGCCGCGAACTGATCGACGAAATGGTCGCCGACGCCAAGAAATGGTTTCTTGAGGTTGTTGGCGAACGCCGAAAACTGGATCCGGAATCCATCCCCGGGCTTACCGACGGGCGCATTTATTCAGGCCGCCAGGCGCTTCAGTACAAGCTGATCGACCAGATTGGCGCGGAGAAGGATGCGATCGCCTGGCTCGAGAAAGAGCGCGATATCGCCACGGGATTGGACGTCGTCGACTGGAAGGAGCAGGACACCGGCAATGGCGGCTGGTTGCGTTTCGCGGTGGCGGCACTGGTCGGCATCACTGGGATTCCGGCAATTTCGGCGGAAACGGTTCTTGCTCCCGTTGACGCTTTGCGCGCGGTACAGCTTGACGGCCTCGTTGCGCTTTGGCACCCTTCAGGGGATTGAGAAATGCCAACAAGACCAATAACATCAGAGAGATCGGCGAAGTGAGTGGGAGGCGCGGGGCCCGGCATGATAAAGTCAGAGCTTATACAGAAGGTGGCTGGAGCCAATCCGCATCTGTACCAGCGGGATGTCGAGCGCATCGTAAATGTTATTCTCGATGAGATTATAGCCTCGTTGGCGCGCGGCGACCGGGTAGAGTTGCGGGGCTTTGGAGCATTTACCGTGAAGCACAGGGCGGCCCGGCAGGGCCGAAATCCGCGGACCGGCGAGACCGTGTTCGTTGAGGAGAAATTCGTTCCCTTCTTCAAGACGGGCAAGGAGCTAAGGGAACGCCTGAACCGGGACCATGACAGCGGCGACTAGGCCGGATGCCAACTAACCGAGTGTAAACGGTGTTTGTCGTGCTTAGACGAGCCATCTGGTTGCTACTGGTTTTTCCAGCAGGCCTGCTGTTGATCGCGCTGGCCGTCGCCAACCGCCATCCGGTGCGCCTGATCCTGGACCCGTTCGAACCCGGGACGCCGGCCCTGGCGCTTGAGGCGCCGCTTTTTCTTTTTGTGCTTGGCGGCGTTATCGGCGGACTGTTGCTGGGCGGAGCGGCAACCTGGTTCGGGCAGAGACGCTGGCGCCGCACCGCGCGCCGCCGCAGCCAGGAAGCCGCCTATTTGCGCCGCGAGGCCGACCAGTTGACGCGGCAACTTGAAACCGCCAGGCAGCCGCAATTGCCGCAAGGTTCGCCGGCCGACTGACCGGGCGCCGGCAATGGACTTCGCGGCCCCGATTTTCTAGTTTGACGCGCGCCCTGGAACCGGCGTGGCCCATGAGCCTCTAAAAATGAAAGCAGCATGAGCGTTAAGGTCAAGATATGCGGCTTGCGAAGCATGCAGGCCCTCGATGCCGCGCTTGACGCGGGCGCTGTCTATATCGGCCTCGTCTTCTATGGCCCGAGCCCGCGCAATGTCGACATCGAGACCGCGCAGAAACTGGCGGCGCGGGCGCGCGGGCGGGCGCTGTCGGTGGCGTTGCTCGTCGACCCGGACGATTCGCAGATCGATGCGGTGTCGCAGGCCGTGAACCCGGACATGATCCAGCTGCATGGCAGCGAGCCGCCCGAACGGGTGGCGGAAATCCGCGAGCGGACCGGGCGCCCGGTAATGAAGGCGATCAAGGTCGCGACGCGTGACGATGTCGAGGCCGGCGAGGAATATCGCGCCGCCGCCGATATCATTCTCTACGACGCCAAGGCGCCGGAAGGCGAGGCTCTAGCGCTTCCCGGCGGAAACGGCGTTCCATTTGACTGGCAAACCCTGGCCGGTGTTAAGAAGAGCGGTAAATTCATGCTTTCGGGCGGCCTCGATCCTGATAACGTGCGGACCGCGGCCGAATTGACGGGCGCCGGCGTGGTGGACGTATCCTCAGGGGTCGAACGCGCGCCGGGCGAGAAGGACCCCGCATTGATCCGGCGTTTCATCGCGGCGGCAAAGGCAAAGAAGTAAGCAGTTACAGACGATGGCAAATTCGACAGAATCCTCTTTGAACAGTTACCGGACCGGGCCCGACGAGCGCGGCCGTTTCGGCCTTTACGGCGGACGCTTCGTCGCCGAAACGCTGATGCCGCTGATCCTCGAGCTTGAGCAGGCCTATGAAGACGCCAAGGCGGACCCGGAATTTCACGCCGAGTTGGAGAATTTGCTGACCCATTACGCAGGACGCCCGAGCCCGCTTTATTTCGCCGAGCGGCTGACCGAACATCTGGGCGGCGCCAAAATCTACTTCAAGCGCGACGAACTCAACCATACCGGCTCGCACAAGATCAACAATTGCCTGGGCCAGATACAGCTGGCGCGGCGCATGCGCAAGACGCGCATCATCGCCGAGACCGGCGCCGGCCAGCATGGCGTCGCGGTGGCCACCGTCGCGGCGCGCTTCGGCCTTCCCTGCGTCGTCTATATGGGCTGCACCGACATTGAACGCCAAGCGCCGAACGTATTCCGTATGAAGCTGCTGGGCGCGGAGGTGATACCCGTCACCGCGGGGTCCGGAACGCTCAAGGACGCCATGAACGAGGCGCTCAGGGACTGGGTCGCCAATGTCCACGACACATTCTACATCATCGGCACGGTTGCCGGCCCGCATCCCTACCCGGCCATGGTGCGCGATTTCCAGTCGGTAATCGGTGAAGAAGTGCGCACGCAGATGGAAGAGGCTGAAGGCCGCCTGCCCGATACGCTGGTCGCCTGCATCGGCGGCGGCTCCAACGCCATGGGCCTGTTTCATCCTTTCCTCGACGACAAGAGCGTTGCCATTTACGGCGTCGAGGCCGGCGGCCTTGGCCTTGGCAACCCGGAAGAGCATTGCGCGTCGATGAATGGCGGCAAGCCCGGCGTATTGCATGGCAACCGCACCTATCTGCTCCAGAATGACGACGGGCAGATCATCGAGGGACATTCGATTTCCGCCGGACTCGATTATCCCGGCGTCGGGCCCGAACATTCCTGGCTGCGCGATACCGGCCGCGTCACTTATGTCGCGGTGACCGACAAGGAGGCCCTCGCAGCCTTTCAGCTCTGCACGAAACTGGAGGGCATCATTCCCGCGCTGGAGCCCTCCCACGCGCTGGCCCATGTCGAAAAGCTCGCGCCGACATTGCCGAAAGATAATCTGCTGGTGATGAATATGTGCGGCCGCGGCGACAAGGATGTCTTCGCGGTGGCCGGCCATCTCGGCGTGGAGATGGAGACATGACCACCCGTATCGACAAGCGCTTCGCGGCGCTGAAGGCTGAAGGCCGCGCGGGGCTCGTCACCTTCACGACCGCCGGCGACCCGGACTATGACACGTCGCTTCAGCTCCTCAAGGCGCTGCCCAGAGCCGGCGCCGACGTTATCGAGATGGGGATGCCCTTCTCCGACCCGATGGCCGACGGCCCGGCCATCCAGGCCTCGTCGCAACGCGCGCTCAAGGCCGGGCAGACCATGAAGAAGACGCTTGCGATGGTGCGCGAGTTCCGCGCCGGCGATCAGGACACGCCGCTGGTGCTGATGGGTTATTATAATCCGATCTATGTTTATCCCGTCGACGCCTTCATCAAGGATTGCGTCGAGGCCGGAGTGGACGGGCTCATTGTCGTGGACGTGCCGCCGGAGGAGGATGACGAATTGTGCATTCCGGCGCTCGCGGCGGGACTGAATTTTATCCGCCTGGCCACGCCGACGACCGATGCAAAGCGCCTGCCCGCCGTGCTGCGCAATACATCGGGCTTTGTCTATTATGTTTCGATCGCGGGCATCACCGGCACCAAGGCGCCGGACGCCAGCGAAGTACATGCCCAGGTGGCGCGGATCAAGGGCCAAACGGATTTGCCGGTCGCGGTCGGTTTTGGCGTGAAGACGCCGGAGCAGGCGCGCACCATCGCGGACGGCGCCGACGGTGTCGTCGTCGGATCCGCTCTGGTCGAGATTATTCGGGACAATCTGGATGGCGACGGCAAGGGCGCCGGGGGAACCACGGAAAAGGTTGCCGGGCTTGTCGAAAGGCTTGCCGCCGCCCTGCGCGAGCCCCAGAGCGCCGCCGTGAAATAGCCGCAAGTCGCGGCCAGACTTTATACGCGAAGGAAGCAAAGCGAGACGCCCGTGAACTGGATCAACAACATCGTCCGCCCCAAGATTCAGCGGATTCTCAATCCGAAGCGCGAGACGCCGGACAATCTCTGGGTCAAATGCCCCGAGTCGGGGCAGATGATTTACCACAAGGATCTGGAGGCGAACCAGTTCGTCGTGCCGGGCAGCGACTATCATATGCGCATGACGGCGAAGGCGCGTCTCGGCTTCTTCTTCGACGATGGAAAATACGAGGCGATAACCCTTCCCGAGGTGGCAAGCGATCCGCTCAAATTCCGCGACGAGAAACGCTACACCGACCGGCTCAAGGACGCCCGCTCCAAGACCGACATGCAGGACGCGATCCTCGCCGCCACCGGCACGCTGGACGGCCTTGATGTGGTTGCCGCGGTGCAGGATTTCTCCTTCATGGGCGGCTCGCTCGGAATGGCTGCCGGCGAGGCGATCATTACCGCCATGCGCACCGCGGTACGGCGCAAGACCCCCTTCGTCATGTTCGCCGCGTCGGGCGGCGCGCGCATGCAGGAGGGGATCATGTCGCTCATGCAGATGCCGCGCACGACGGTTGCCGTGCAGGACCTGCGCGACGCGGGTCTGCCCTATATCGTCGTTCTCACCCACCCCACCACCGGTGGCGTCACCGCGTCTTATGCGATGCTGGGCGACGTGCACATCGCCGAGCCCGGCGCGCTGATCGGTTTTGCGGGTCCGCGCGTTATCGAGCAAACCATTCGGGAGAAGCTGCCCGAAGGCTTTCAGCGTTCCGAATATCTGCTTGAGCACGGCATGGTCGATATCGTTGTGCACCGC
This sequence comes from Hyphomicrobiales bacterium, assembly GCA_021775575.1. Lineage (GTDB taxonomy): Bacteria > Pseudomonadota > Alphaproteobacteria > Rhizobiales > Methyloligellaceae > JAJFHO01. Next base: position 3,579 of record JAJFHO010000015.1, on the reverse strand, counting down.
CATCGCCTGCGCGAGACGCTCAGCCGGATCTGCTCGATGCTGATGAGCAAGCGGATGAAAAAGGTGGCCATGACCGATGGCCCCGATGAGGGCGCGGACGAAGCGCTGGACACAGCCGATACCCCCGGGCTCGAGGCGGAACAGGACGCGCTGCGCCGAAATGAGGGCGATGACGCGGACGCCGCCGCCGCCGGTCCCGACGAGAACGCAGCGGCGGACGAGCAACCCTCTCCTTCCAGCGCCTCCTGACCTTCCAGGACGCCAGCAAAGCAAAAAAGATGACAATCGAACAAGGCAGCGCCGGGATATTGCGCCGGCTGGAAAAACTGTACCCGGAGGAGATTTCTCTGGAACTCGACCGCGTCGAGCGGCTGCTCGAAGCCCTCGGCCGGCCGCAGGACAGATTGCCGCCGACGGTGCATGTTTCCGGGACCAACGGCAAAGGATCGGTGATTGCCTTTCTCAAGGCGATTATCGAATCCCTGAACAAGAGCGCGCATGTCTTTACCTCGCCGCATCTCATTACCTTTAACGAGCGGATTTCGCTCGCAGGCCCCTCCGGCACGCGCCATATCTCCGAACCGTTGCTCACCGAGCTTCTGTTGCGCGTCGAAGAGGCCAATGCCGGGGAACCTATAACCTTTTTTGAAATCACCACCGCGGCCGCGTTTCTGGCCTATGCGGAGCATCAGGCGGACTATCTTCTGCTGGAAACGGGGCTTGGCGGACGGCTTGACGCGACCAACGTCATCGACCGGCCCGCGCTGACGATCATCATGCCGGTATCACTCGACCATAGCCATTATCTCGGCGACACGTTGCGCGAAATCGCGGGCGAGAAGGCGGGCATTCTCAAACCGGGAGTGCCCTGCATCGTCGCGCGGCAGGACCGCGAGGCGCTGGACGCAATCGAGGACAAGGCGGAGAGCGTCGGGGCGCCGCTAATCGTGCAGGGCAGCGACTGGGACGCCTTTGAGCAGCATGGACGGCTGGTCTTCCAAACCGGCGAGGCGCTGGTCGATTTGCCGCTGCCGCGGCTCCTCGGCCGTCATCAGATCGACAACGCCGGTGCGGCGATAGCGGCGGCGTATGCGTTGCTGGGAGCGCGCGCCAGCGAAACCGCCCTTGCAGGCGGGCTTTTAAGCGCCACCTGGCCGGCGCGGCTGCAGCGGCTGAATGGCGGCGCGCTCGACGCTCATATCGCTCCAGGCACCGAACTCCTGCTCGACGGCGGCCACAACCCGGCCGCCGGGGAAGCGCTCGCCCGCTCCATGGCCGAACTGGAGGAGATGGTGCCGCGCCCTCTGCATCTGATCTGCGGCATGATGGAAACCAAGGATGCGGGCGGTTTTTTCGCGCCCTTCGCGGGCCTGGCGGAATGGGTCGTGACCGTGCCGATACCCGGGCGCGAGACCGGGCATGATCGCGAGCAGCTTGCAGCCATCGCGCGGCAGCAGGGGCTCAACGCAACATCGGCTGAAAATGTGAACGAGGCGCTCGCGCTGAGCCGCGATTTCGCCAGCGAGCCGGTTCGCGTGCTGATCTGCGGCTCACTGTATCTGGCTGGTGACGTGTTGCGCCTGCAGGATGCGGCGACGGCGGCTTGATCGCCGGATAAGGCCCGAAAGGGTTCTAGCTCAGCACAACGCGCGCGATACCAATCGATGCCAGCACCGCAAGCAGGACAAAACCGAATTTCCGGAAACTCTCCTGGGTGGCGGAGAGATATTGTTTTTGGCCGAGAAGAATGCCGGCGAACAGAGGCAACAGCATCGCCAGCGCGATCCAGAATGTTGTCTCGGTAATCAGGCCGTTGAGGGCGGAAACGCCGACGCCATAGATATACATGACCAGGAAAATGGCGACGAACATGGCGCGGGTTTGCGCTGCCGGGTAGTTGATGCCCAAGAAGACGACCATCGCCATGAGCCCGCCGACAGAGGCCATGCCACTGCCAAATCCGATCACAAAGCCAGTTGCGCCGGCGAGCGGGCGGGTCAGCCCGGCTCCAAAACTATAGCCACGCCAGAGCAGCGCCGTCGACAGCAGGATCGCAAGCGACAGAAAAATACGTATCGTGTCCGCCGGCAGATGGACGAGGAAAAACTGGCCGGCGGGCAACCCGACAAGACACGCTGCGGCCATCGGCCAGAAATTCGGATAGTCGATCTGGTGGCGCACCCCCGGCAGCATATGGATGCTGGCGACAATCTCGAGCATGAACAGCGCCGGGACGAGAGCAGCCGGCGCGATAAACAGTGAAGCGCCGGCAATCACGATGGCCGAAAAACCGAACCCCGAATAGCCGCGCACAACCGCCGCAACCAATGCGATGGCCCCCAGGGCAAGAAGCTGTGTCCAGTCAATAGGCATCGTCTTTTCAGGGATATGGTTTATCGAATAGCGCTTTGTTCCGGGTGTATCATACTAGTAAGGTCGTTGATCAGCCTTTCTGAATTTGCGCCGGTGGCGCTAGCATTGGCGACTGCGCCGTCTCCGAGCTTTTTTGCGGGGCGATGGCCGAGAGACAAAGCCCAAAGCGATTGACGAGATGCTATTTCATGGAACATGAAAAACTGGATAATACGCGCGCCGATACCGGGGCCGGGGCAAAAGAGCAGGACCGTTCCGCCGCCGGGTCGATGAAGCCGCTCTATGAAAGAACCCGCGCCGCGCTGGAGGATGGCACATCGGTAAACCCGATCAAGGTGCGTATCTCGAGCGAAAGCCAATCCGGCTTCCGCAGCCGGATTCGCATCAGGGATTTCGAGATCACATCCGATCAGCCCCCCGGCTTTGGCGGATCCAATGCCGGACCGAAGCCCAGCGAGCTGTTGCTGGCCGCCCTTGCCGCCTGCCAGGAAATGACCTGGCGGCTATATGCGGACGCCATGGATGTCGATCTGCGCGGTGTTTCGGTGGAACTCGAGGGAACCCAGGATCTGAACGGGTTTCTCGGCACCGGCGAAGCAGTGCCGGCCGGCTTTCAGTCCATAAAAGGCACCGTCCATATCGACAGCGGCGCAAGCGACGCAAAAATTGAGAAGCTGCAGCAGGTCGTCGATGCGCACTGTCCGATCCTTGACGATCTCGTTCGGCATGTTCCGGTCGCGCTGGAGATGGCGCGAGTGGATAACGAGCGGAAGTGAATTTATTTTCCCAGGCGGGCCGCCTCTCTCAAGGTAGGCCGGAGCTGTTGACATTATTGCGAGGAGAGCATTGCGATGACTTCGATTGACTGGCAACCGGTGGGCGATATTCACCCGCGCGAATTAGGAAAGGCGCGCCATCTTGCCCATAATGGCGCTCAGTGGCTGGCACGGACGGCACGCAGTTATATAGAGCCGGCGGCCGATGATACCCATGCCAGCCTGGGCTGGGAAGCGGACGGTCATGCGCTGGTAACACAGGAAATCGCCCCCGGCCTGGTTCTGGAATTGCGGCTGCCGGAAATGGTGCTCCAGTTCAAGGAAGAAGGCGAACGGGTCACCCATCAGCTCGAGATGCATGACCGGTCCCCGGCTCAGGTCGAGGCATGGCTTCTGGTCGAGTTGCTCCACCGCGACATTGATCGCAACC
>JAJFHO010000140.1 GCA_021775575.1 Hyphomicrobiales bacterium | reverse complement strand
TCGATCTGCAGGTCGATGGCGGGGTGAACCCCGAGACGGCCCGCGACGTGGCGCAGGCCGGCGCCAATGTGCTGGTGGCGGGTTCCGCGGTCTTCGGCGACGGGCGCTACGCCGCCAACATCGCGGCGATCCGCGGCGGCGCGCAAGCCGCCCGGGCGGCCTGAGCGGGCCCGCGCGATGCTTCCCGCCCGCGCCCCCGGCGCCGTCCTTTTCGATCTCGACGGTACCCTGGCCGATAGCGTTCCCGACATTGCCGGCGCCCTGAACGATCTTCTTGAAGAACAGGGATTGCGCCGTTTTGATCTGGACGACGTGCGGCTGATGGTCGGCGGCGGCGTGCCGAAGCTCATCGAGCGCGCTCTCCGGGCGCTGGACAGGCCGGGCGAGGGTGAGGAAATCGAAACGCTGACGCAACGTTTCATGGAATTCTATACGCCACGGGCAACGCGGCTGACGCGGCTGTTCCCCGGCGCATTTGAGCTGCTGGAGGAATTGCATGGCGGCGGTACCGGCCTCGGCGTTTGCACCAACAAGCCGGAAGCGGTGACGCGACAGATGCTTGGCGATCTCGGGATCGCGCCGATGCTGGGCGCGGTCATTGGCGGCGACACCCTGGCTGTCAAGAAACCCGATGCCGGACCCGTGCTCGCCGCCCTGGAGCAATTGAACTGTACTCCCGAGAATGGACTGATGGTCGGGGACAGTGGTGCCGACACGGGCGCCGCGCGCGCCGCCGGCGTGCCGGTGATTCTGGTCTCCTTTGGCTATACGCAAACCCCGGTGGAGCAACTCGGCGCCGACGCAATCGTCGATTCTTTCGCCGAGCTGTCCAAATTGCTGAAAAATTTCAAAAATTTTACTTCCACGGGTTGAACCGGACGGCTGCAATCCTTTTGTTAGGTGGAAGCTTCGAGCGACGGCGAACTGAGGGGAAATAATGAAATTCATGGACCGGTATGGCGCGCTTGTTTGCGCGGTGGCGGTTTTTGCCGCGGCCGGTGCGCTTTTGCCGCTTCACGCCGATGCGCAGCAGAAAAAAGCAAGGCTATGTCCGCCGGGGCGCGTCGGAGTCGTAATATTCAAAACCCAGAAAACCACGGGCCTTCGTCCGGCGATTGAGAAACCTTTGTCGAAAAAAGCGGGCGACGCGGAACGTGGTCTTGAGGCGATTGCGGACACCGGGCGCGGCGGTTGTCTGTCCTGCCATCAGATCGCGAAAATTTTGCCCAAGGCCGATGAGAGCGATCCGGAGCAGGCGAAGAAATATGGACAACATGGCGAAATCGGCTCGCCGCTCAATAGCGTTGGCGGCCGCTTCACCGCCGGCGAGCTGCGCTTGATCGTCGCCGACCCGCAGCAGGCATTCCCGGACGCCGATATCGCGATGCCGGCATATCACCGGGTCGCGGACACCGTCGGCGTACATCCCAGTTGCAAGGGACGGCCCATCCTGTCCGCGCAGGAAGTGGAGGATGTCATCGCTTTTCTGAAGACATTGAAATGAAGATCATAACACCGAGAAACTGCCGCCTCGCCATGATGCTTGCCGGAATGCTGCTTGCGGGCGCCGCCGTCGCGGAGCCGGACGGCAAGAGCGAACCGGTGGCGCCCAAGGCCAAGGATCATCCCTTGAAGGAAATCTGGTCCGGCTATCATTTCCAGAGCGAGGAGACGCGCGCGCAGCAGGACGATGCCGACGCCAATCCGGCGATGGAGCATTACAAGGCGGGCGAGAAGTTCTGGTCCAAAGTGGCGGGCAAGAGCAAGAAATCCTGTTCCAGCTGTCATGGCGACGCGGCCAAGTCCATGCGCGGGGCGGGGACGCGGTTTCCGCTCTACTATCCGATCTCCAAGAGAATGATAAATGTCGAAGACCGCATCAATCTTTGCCGCGAGAAATTCATGGGTGCGAAGCCTTGGGACCTCGGGTCCAAGGAGCTTCTGGCGTTGAGCGTTTTCGTCAAGCGTCAGTCTCTCGGTGCGCGCGTGACGCCACAGACCAGCGGGCCGGCGGCGAATTTTTTCGATAAGGGCAAAACCTTTTATACGACCCGCCGCGGGCAACTCGACATGGCCTGCACCCATTGCCACGACAAATATGCCGGCAAGAAACTGCGTGGGCTTACGCTCACCCAGGGGCAGTCGAACGGCTACCCGGCCTATCGCAAGACGCCCGGCAAGACTGTCTCGCTGGGCCAGCAGATCAATGCCTGCCTGATCCGCGTGCGGGCCGCTCCCTTGGCGGCGGGATCGGAGGATCTGTTGAATCTGGAGACCTATCTCGCCTGGCGCGGGCAAGGATTGCCGGTGGAGACACCGGCGGTTCGGGAGTAGGCGCGCGGCCTGCCGAACACGTGCAACTGGCGCAAAATTGATTGCCGCGATATTGATCCTGGCGTCGTGCGCTACCACACTGCCGGCCAGCTATATGACCGGTCCCGGAAGATAAAAGTCAGGTCTGTTCCATCATGGAAATCACCTTTGTCGGCGCCCTGCTTGCCGGGCTGATCAGCTTCCTTTCGCCGTGCGTTTTGCCGCTTGTCCCGCCCTATCTCTGTTTTCTCGGCGGCACGACCTTCGACCAGCTGTCGGGAGAGGGTAAAATTCCGCCCGATGTCTACCGCGAAGTCGTTCTGGCGGCGATCGCCTTCGTCTTCGGCTTCACCACCGTGTTCGTCGCGCTCGGCGCCACGGCTACCGCCATCGGGCAGCTGATCGCAGAAAATCTCGAGTTGCTCGCCAAGATCTCCGGCATGGTGCTTATCGTCGTCGGCATGCATTTTCTGGGCATTTTCAAGATTCCCTTCCTGTACAGGGAATTGCGTTCGCACGCGCTTTCCGCTCCGGCGGGGATGGTTGGCGCCTATATTGTCGGCCTTGCTTTCGCTTTCGGCTGGACACCGTGTATCGGACCCGTTCTCGCCGCCATTCTCGCCGTTGCGGCGGCGCAGGACACGGTCGGGCAGGGCATCACGCTGCTGTTTATCTATTCCATGGGGCTTGGCATACCCTTCGTCGCGGCGGCGCTCGCTTTTGGACCCTTCATGGGATTCCTGACGCGCTTCCGCAAGTATATGGGAGCCATGGAAAGGGTCATGGGCGGGCTGCTGGTCGTCACCGGCTTCATGTTCATCACCGGATCGATGACCACGCTCGCCATCTGGTTTCTGGAAATGTTCCCAAGCCTCGCCTATATCGGCTGACAATCGAGCGCTTGCGGTTTGCGCGGCTCCACGCTTTAAGCTGGCCCCATGGCGCAATGCGTTCCCATAGCCTTGACCATTGCCGGCTCCGACAGCTCCGGCGGCGCCGGCATTCAGGCCGATCTGAAGACCTTTGCCGCCTTCGGTGTCTATGGCGCATCGGCGATCACTGCCCTGACCGCCCAGAACACGCGCGGCGTCGAGGCAATCCATTCCGTGCCGGCAGAATTTGTTGAGGCCCAGATCAGGGCTGTTTTCAGTGACCTCGACGTCGCGGCAATCAAGATCGGCATGACCGGCACAGTGGAAACGGTGCGCACCATAGCCGGCGCGCTGGAGGACGCCGGCGAATCGCCCATTGTTCTTGACCCGGTTATGGCCGCCGAAAGCGGCGCGTCGCTCGCGGATGAGGGCGCGGTCGTGGCAATTTGCGAAAAATTGTTGCCCCTCGCCGACGTCGTTACGCCAAATCTGGAGGAAGCAGCGCGGCTGCTCGGCGTGCCGGTTGCGGCCGACGAGTTGGAAATGCGGGCGCAGGCGCGCTCGCTGCACGATATGGGTCCGCGGGCCGTGCTGCTCAAGGGCGGTCATGCGAAAGGAAACGAGGCGGTCGATATCCTGTTCGACGGCACCGGTTTTCTGCGTCTGGTCCAGCCGCGTATCGCAACCGCCAACACCCATGGAACAGGCTGCACCTTGTCGTCGGCCATTGCCGCTTGTCTTGCGCACGGGCTGGCGCTGCGCGACTGCGTGTTCCGGGCGAAGGCCTATATCACCGACGCGCTCAGACATGCCGATGCTCTCCGAATCGGCCACGGTCCCGGACCCGTGCACCACTTCCATGCGTTGTGGCCGAAGGTGGAGGACGGCGGCGCGGATTGAGTACCCGCCGTCGGTCGCCTAGCGTATCACAACCTTCTGACGCTGCTCGCCAAGTCCGGTCACGCCCAGGGTGATGATGTCGCCGTCCTGCAGCCAGCGCTGCGGGTCCATTCCCAGCGCGACGCCGGGCGGTGTTCCAGTTGTTACAATATCGCCTGGATAAAGTGTCATGAAGTTACTGATATAGCTGACTATTTTTGCTACAGGAAAGATCATGGTCGAGGTCGTTCCCGACTGCATTCTTTCGCCATTCACCGCCAGCCATATGTCCAGATTTTGCGGATCGGGCACCTCGTCGCGGGTGACCAGCCATGGTCCTACCGGCCCCCAGCTGTCATAGCTCTTGCCCTTTTGCCAGTCGCCCGTGCCGTCCATTTGAAAAGCGCGTTCGGAGGCGTCATTGCAGACGCAATATCCCGCGACATGGGCGAGGGCGTCGGCTTCATTGACATGTTTGGCCTTGCGGCCGACGACGAACGCCAGTTCCGCCTCCCAGTCCGGTTTGCTGGCGTTCGGCGGATAGATGATGTCGTCATTTGGCCCGGAAAGGGATGAGACGGCCTTTGTGAACAGGATCGGTTCATCCGGAATTGGCAGGCCGGCTTCCTTTGCGTGGTCGGAGAAATTTAGCCCGATACCAATAAATTTCTGGACCTGGGAAACCGGAGGGCCGAGCCGCGGCAAGCCCTCGATACGGGGCAGGGACGCGGGGTCGAGCGCCGCCAGCCGGGCCAGCCCCGCGTCGCTCAGGACATCGCCCTGAATATCGTCAACGACGCCCGACAAGTCCCTGATTTCCTGGTCTGGACCGAGAAGGCCAGGCTTCTCCGTGCCTGATTCGCCATACCGCACCAGTTTCATTTTGTTTCCTTTTCGCCCGTTTTTTCGCATAGTGCGCGCCGTGTTGTGAGGCCGCAAGCGCCACGCGCCGATTCGCCGGGGAAAAGTTCTTAGCGGTTCTTCCCGGGCGGACCGAATGCAAAAATGGGACCGCCGATGCACTCTCTTGGTTTCGGACTGGAAAAAATTGGGTTGCCGGCGATTCGCTCGCCGCGTATGGCGCTTGCGATTGTCATCCTCGTTTCTGTTTTATGCGGGCTTGGCATACCGAGATTGCGGACCGATCACACGCTGAGCGAGCTGTTCGCGTCCAGCACGGCGGAATTCCGCAATTACGAGACGATGAGCGCCCGCTTCCCGACCAGCGAATTCGACGTACTCGTCATCGTGGAGGCGCCGACCTTGATGAAGCCGGAATTGCTGGAGCAACTCCGCGAACTCCACCTGGAGCTTCAGTTCGCCGGGGCGGTCGAGGGCATTCTCTCGATCTTTTCCATGCGCGACCCCCCGGGGGATGCGGAAATTCCGCCGCCGATGATTCCGAGCGAACTGCCGCAAGGGGCGGAATTTGAGAAGCTATCGGAAAAGATATTGAGGCACCCGCTGATCAACGGAAAATTACTGTCCGACACGGCGGGGCAGGGGCAGCTTACGCTGCTGGTCCTTTCCCTGAAGCACGACGTTATTCGCAAGGCCGGTCTGACCGAGTCGATCCGGGAAATTGAAAAGATCGCCCATGACATGATCGATCCGACGGGCATGCGCGTGCAGCTCTCCGGAGCGCCGGTCATGCAGATCGAGATCCGAGACGCAATTAGCCGCGACAGGTTCGTTTATAATGGCGCCGGTTTCGCGGTCGGTTTGCTGATCTGCCTGGCCTTCTTCCGCCGGGTGAAGCTGGTCGTGATTACGTCGGCCTGTTCGGGCCTGTCCGTTCTTTGGGCCTTGGGTTTGCTCGGCTGGGTCGGGCTTAAACTCAATACTTTCATCAATGTGATACCGCCGCTGGTGATGGTCATCGCCTTCACCGACGCCATGCATATGATTTTCGCCATCCGCCGGAGGCTGGGACAGGGCGATGACCGGTTCGCGGCGGCAAAACATGCGATTCTGACCGTCGGGCCGGCCTGCGTTCTGACGTCGCTCACCACATCGATTGCCTTCCTGTCCTTGACGCTTACCGACTCAGGACTCGTACGGACCTTTGGTATCGCCGCGGCGCTCGCGACGCTGCTGGCCTTCGTCACCGTAATCGTCGTGCTGCCCACCCTTGTCGTGCTCCTCTTCAAGGATGAAAAGGAATTCGTGAAAACGGAAGCCACGCGGCATCATGCGCTCAGTTTCCTGGACAGGGCATGCGCCGATTTCGCGGACTGGCTGAACCGGTGGCATCGGCCGGTAGCGATTGTCGGAGTTTCTCTGGTTGTCTTGTGCACGGTGCTGCATTTTCAGCTCGAGCCGCGCTATCGCCTGTCCGATCAGGTGCCCGACAGCAAGCAGTCCATCGCCGCGTCGCAGCGCCTGGACGAAAAGCTCACCGGCGCCCATCCGGTACATGTCATGATGACCTGGAAGGAAGGGAACACCGCAACCTCGCCACGAATTGTCGAAGCCATCGCCCAGACACATGCCCTGTTTGAGATGCGCTCGGGCGCGGGCATCGGCAATGTCTGGTCACTTGAAACCCTGAACCGCTGGCTAAAGGAAGTTGGCGAGGCGGGGCCCGGCGTCCTGCGCGACTATCTGGACAAACTGCCCGGCCATCTCACCGGCCGCTTCGTCAATGACGGGGCCCGCTCGGCGCTTGTCACCGGGCGGCTGCCCAATCTCGATGCCGAGGAAACGGTCCCAGTGGTGCGGAGGCTGGATGCGAGCCTTGACGGTTTGCGCGCCGACTTTCCCGAAATCGAATTCGCCGTTACCGGGCTTTCCGCGCTGTCGGCGATCCGAAGCACGGATATGATCGGGCAATTGGGACGAGGGCTGATGACGGCCATTGTCGTGGTCATCCTCCTGATCGGCGCGGCATTCCGGTCGTTTCGAGTCATGATTTTCAGTATCCTTCCGAATATCTTCCCGATTGTGGCCGCGGGCGCACTGCTCTATCTAACCGGCGGCGGACTGGAATATGCCAGCGTGATTGCGCTGACCGTCGCCTTCGGTATCGCGGTCGACGATACGATCCATTTCCTCAGCCGGTTGAATATCGAGCGCGCACGCGTGGATTCGCTTCAGCCCGCAGTGCATGAAACCATATCGCGGATCGGCCCGGTGCTGGTCCTCACGACCCTGGTGCTCGTTGTCGGCCTCGCCGCGACGGCGTTCAGCGATCTGCCGTCCATGCGCCTGTTCGGCCAGCTATTCATGGCCACGCTGGCTGCCGCGCTTGTCGGGGACGTTCTGTTTCTGCCGGCACTGATCCTCGCCGTCGGACGTCTGCGCAGCGACAAGGCAAGGAGCGGCGGCTGAGAGCTGCCATGCGTTGCCAATTTTGCGCCGCGCCGCTAGCGTAGCTTGCCCGGGCCGGCACGGGCGCGGATGTACTTGCTGCCAGCATATCGGGTTCGATCATGGTGAAAATTGCCTCCAACCTGGCCCGCCTGGGCGATGAGAATGCCTTCTCGGTTCTGGCTCGCGCTGCGGAACTTGCCTCTCAAGGACGCGACATCATCAATCTCGGCATCGGCCAGCCCGACGTCCCGACGCCGCCGCACATCGTCGAGGCGGCGATCAAGGCGCTGAAGGACGGCCACCTTGGCTATACGCCGGCGAACGGTATCGCGCCGCTGCGCGAGGCCGTCGCGGCGGATATTCACCGGCGTCTCGGTGTCGAGGTCGATCCGGGACATATCGTCGTCATGCCCGGTGGCAAGCCGACGATATTCTTCGCGGTTCTGATGTTTGCCGCGGCCGGTGCGGAGATCATCTGTCCGGACCCCGGTTTCCCGATCTACCGCTCGATGATCGACTACAGTGAAGCGCAAACTGTGCCTCTGCCGATCAGGGAAGAGAACGGCTTCGGCTTCTCCGCCGATGAACTCCTTGAGCGCGTGAACGCGAAGACCAGGCTGATTATCCTGAATTCGCCGGCCAACCCGACCGGCGGCGTTACCCCGGAAGCGGAAATCGACAAGCTGGTCGCGGGGCTTGAGAAATGGCCGGAGGTTGCGATTCTGTCGGACGAGATTTACGGCCAGATGACCTATGACGGGCAGCGCCACAAGAGCCTGCTGGATTATGAGCATATGCGGGGCCGGGTCATCCTGCTCGACGGCTGGTCGAAGACCTACGCGATGACGGGCTGGCGCCTGGGCTACGGCGTATGGCCGGCAGCACTTGTCGATCATGTGCGCCGGCTCGCGGTCAACTGCCATTCCTGCGTCAACGCGGCGGCGCAATCTGCCGGTATTGCCGCACTTGACGGCCCGCAGGACTGCATCGCCGATATGGTATCCGCCTTCGACCGCCGCCGCGCCTTCGTCGCCGAGCGTGTGAACCAAGTTTCCGGCATGCGCTGCGCGACGCCGAAGGGCGCCTTCTATGCCTTCCCCAATGTCACGGGCACGGGCTGGAACGAAAGAGAGCTTGCCTCCGCGCTGCTGGAGGAGGCCGGCGTCGCCACCATAGCGGGAACCGATTTCGGCGGCTTCGGGGCCGGCTTCATCCGGTTGTCCTGCGCCAACAGCCAGGAAAATATCGCGGCCGCCATAGACCGCATCGAGGCGTTTCTGGATGAAAACAGGGCCCGCGCAACCGCGTAAGCCGAATTCAGCCCGCCTGACTTCGCATCAGCTGCCGGGCCTGGCCAATTGTCGTGGCGGCCAGGCTGTCAGCGAGGCGCCACGGCATATCCGTCAAAGTTGTATTTGGTGAATTTGACAATATCATTTTGCGAGGGAAGCCCTCGCAGGATCAACAAGGTCCCGGCCTTCGAAAGCTGCTGTTTTTCCTTTGTAAACAGAGAACAGTCAGGTTTGGATCGCACCATCTCAGAATATGAAAAGACCATGGACGAGACCGGCAACCGGGAGGATGCGTGCGCCTCTATCATTCCAGGAGTAATTTGTACTATGCGCCGCGCAGCATGTTTTCCGAGCGGCCTTAGAATTTCGTCAAGGTGCATGCTGGTCGTGTCCGCAGGAATTGTCCGGACGTTTATCATTATTTTATGACGGGATTTATTGGCAAATTTCATGAATTTCGACAAGTATAGACGATAATATTGTTCAGAAATCAACGTGTCGAAATTCGCGTCTACGACGATACCGTCACTTCTATCGATTTTTTTTACTTCCTCTTCCAGCAAATCGAGCGTCATCAAGTCGATCAAAAACCCGGCTTTTGCCAAGTTATCCGCGCCGAATAACGCGAAACTGGATCTGAGTTTCTGTCTCGATTCGTCATCGTAATTGAAGAATTTTATCGGCAGGGCTCCGCCATCTTGTTTGAACAAAGTTAGAGGGACCAGATGGCCATCATCTCTGATCGATGCGGAAAGCCGTGTAGGAGCACTTGTGTCAGTGCAGATATCGTCGATTTGCGCCTTGACGGCCGCTGAGAGGCGGTCTGGATCATCCAGATCTTCCAGCCCGATTTCTGCTTCATACAAGCACTCGGTGACAAGGACCAAATGGGACAGCATTTCCCGGGAAACGGAGGTTTTGCGCGCGAGCTCGTCGAGTTGATCTTTCTGGAGGTGGTCCTCCAGTTTCTTTGCAAGCTGCTTCGACTGCTCGTTCGCGGTGTCTTTGTCCCCGTCACGATAACAAACCAGGACGCCGCCATTCGGGATCAGTGATACAGAAGCCTTTGCTGGCAGAACCCTGTTGAGGAATTTGCACGCTGTCTCCTCCAGCCAATCGACAATGCCTTTGCGATGGCTCTCCGTCTGGTGCTCGATGGCGCTGATCTTGCCGAACCGAAAGACCGTTCCGAAAATTTTCTTCCGTTTTTTGTCGTTGGCGGGAGTTGTCTGTTCCTCGGATTTTTTCGCAGCCGCGGAGTCGACTCTTTCCGGTTCGCCTTGGGCAATTGGTGCGGCCGCCGGCTCAACTGCGGCGTCTTGCGACAGAGCATTGAATAATTTGACAAATTGCTCCTCTTTTTGCGCCGTCATTCTTTCGACTTGCCTCAAGGAGACCTCGACCTTGTTTGCCAGCATTTCCAAATCGATCGGCTTGGTAAGGTAGTCGTCAGCGCCGAGCTTCATTCCGTCCATGACGTCATCGCGGTCGGCAAGGGCGGAAAGAAAAATGAAGGGCATGCTGGCGAATTTGGGATAATTCCCACGAAGCGCGACCAACAGTTCGCGACCGTTCATAACCGGCATTGTGATGTCGCTCACCACCAAATTGGGGCTATGCTCAAGGATCATCTCGAGCCCCGCTTTCCCGTCGCAGGCCTGTAGCGTCTTGTGGCCCCCACTTTCCAACAATTCAGCGACGTCTTCGCGTATATGGTCCTCGTCTTCGATGCAGAGGATCGTGGCCATGGCATATTCTCCTGAAGTTTGCGGCCCGCTCTAGGCAGCCCTCGTGCCCGGCTGTTCTGTTTTTGCCGGGCCCGCAACAGGCAGGCGAACCGTAAATGTGCTGCCTTCTCCCTTCCTGCTTGCAAACGCGATGGATCCGCCATGCATCTCGATCAAGGATTTTGCAAGATTGAGACCGATGCCGGTGCCCTCGATGCCGGTCGAAGTCTTCGCCCGGAAAAAGCGTTCGAACATATTCGGCCGGTCGGCCTCGTCAATTCCCAACCCGCGGTCGCGCACCGAAATTTCTATTTCGTCGCCGAGTGCGCGCGCCACAACGTCGATGTCGGGCGTATCGGGCGCATATTTCACGGCATTGGAGAGCAGGTTGGTGAGCACCAGATCCATCGAGCTGGGGTCGGCTTGGATCGTTTCAGGAAGATCCATTACATTACAGACGATGACATGGTTTTTGCTGATCTCCTGTTGGCGTGCGCAAGCCTCCGTCACGACCCTTCCGATATCGCAGGTTTCGATATTGACTTTGATCTTCCCCTCTTCCATGCGGGCAGCCGTGAGAGTGCTTTCCATCAGGCGTGTCATGCGCTTGACCGCATCCCGGATTTTTACGGTCCTCGAGAGCACGTAATCAGGGGTCAGCTGTTCCCTTTTGCGAGCCAGAAACTGAGCCGAGCTGTCAATAATGCTGAGTGGGGTCCGGAATTCATGGCTCGCCATGGAGATGAACTGCCGCTGCAGCAGGTTGAGCTCCTTCTCCGCGGCCAGGGCTGTTCTGAGTTCCTCGGCCTTGGCCTCCAGACCTATTGTCGCCATGTTGACCAGGTCTTGAAGATTGTCGCGGTGCGCCGTCAATTCGATTTCCACCCGCTCTCGTTCCAGAACCCAGCCCATCTGGGCGCAAACATGATTGAGGACTTCGACAAGATCGGCTTTGGGCTCCATTGGGTCCGATGAGTAAAATTCCAGAACGGCGACAACTTCATCGCGAACTTTGATCGGAAACGCTGCGCCTCCAACGATGCCGGTGGATTTTGCTATCTTGCCTCTTGGGAAGTTGGTATCGACCGTCACATCATAAACCCAGCTCGCCGCTTGTTGTTCGAAGACGCGGCCGGGCAAACCCTGCCCACATTCAAACTCCGTCATTTCGGTCATTTCCCGGAACGTCGCAAACTGGGTCTTTTCGGAGAAGAACCAGTATCCGGTGGGGCAGACTTTTCCTGTTCCGTCCTTGGCCGGCATGTAGGCATGGCCGATTTTCCATCCGGCGAATCTGCAAATTTGTGAAAGGCAATATTCGAATGTGCTGCGCGCGTTGGTGGATGCGTTGGCGGCCACCGCTATACAATTCATCAGGTCGACCGTGGCGGCCTGTTGCTCCAGCACTTCTTCCGACTGTCGGCGCTCTGTGATGTCTTCGTGGGTTGTCAGCCAGCCGCCATCGGTCATCGGAACATGAGAAATCTCGATTGATCGCCCATTGCTGAGCTTTTGCACCTTGCTCGAATGGACATCGATCGCGACCCATTCCAGCTGTTCCTTGATATAGGCTTCGGGATTTTCGCCAGCGTAAATGCCGTTCGCAATTCGATATTCCAGGATCTGGCGCAGTGTTGTGCCGGGTGTCATTTGCTCAGGTGCCAAACCGTACATGCTGGCATACCGTTCATTGGCGACAATAAGGTTTTGCTCCGCATCGAACATGCAAAGCCCCTGGGACATGTTGTCGAGTGCGGCATTGAAACACTGATTCTGAAAAGCCAGCTTCTTTTCCCGGCGCGATAGGTCACCATTGTCGGCCCCGACGGCGACATAGTGGCTGACGCGGCCTTGGCCATCCCTGCACGGGAAAATGGTTTTCTCGACCCAGTAATGCGACCCATCCTTGGCGCGGTTCCTGATTTCGCCGTGCCAGCGCTTGCCGCTGCTGATGGTCTTCCACAAGTCATCGAAAAACGATTTTGGATGATGGCCCGAGTTGATGAGCCGGTGGCTTTGCCCGGATAGTTCCGCGCGGCTATAGCCCGACACTTGGCAGAACTTATCATTTGCATATGTAATTTGGCCGGCGCGGTTCGCCACGTCGATGATTGCATGGTCGTCCAGCGACGCAATCAGAGAGTCCGGTATAGGGGGTGCGGTTTCGGCCTTCATTTTTCGTCCGTCAAGTCTTTTCCATACCCGAATCTGGACTGGCAAACCGAATATGTTGGTTGGGTTCTTCCCCACCACAGATGCAGGTCAGTATCGGCCGCCCTTGTGAATAACTACTCGTCTTAACTTTCTCTGCTGTGGCTTATGGTATTCAACCTAGATAGCGAAGGTTAATAAATACAACTAGTATATGTTTGCCGTTTTGACAGGCCGGGACAAGTTTAGTTTGCCTCTTGGGTCGTGGACGACATTTATGAGTTCATGATCCAAAGTGACCGCTATGGTCCGGGCGGGTTTTAGTGCGGCCGCAATTGAATTTCCGCATTGTGGCTGGATGCGGAAACAGCTCAAATTCGCTTTTTGCCGACGTTCGCGCCGCTTGTCTGTGCGCCTGACCACGGGCTTTGGTGGGTTGATACAGGAGTCGGTCGCCATTATCGAAAAACGACTCGATTACCCAGGACGGGAGAACGGATTTCTCAAATTGAAAGGGTTTCCCGTCATTGCGGCAGCGCAATTACGTGACATTCCTGCAACATTTGTAGGGAAAAAGGACACAGGATAGCGCTGGCAAAGGTGACTTTTGGCCTGGAAAACTGACTGGGTTTCCATCCCGAGACGGCTCGCTTCCACAACGCGAACTATCGCGTAATATTCTGAAATTAAACAATAAAAAGAGTAAGCAATTGCCACAGGACTTGGCCGGTCATGGCGGTGTTTTCCGGCTCTGAAGCAGCTTTCCGGCGTTCCGGTCAAACCGGATGTGAACCACCGAAACTGTTGAAATTTTGTGCCACCGATGGAATAGTTTTTTCACGTTAGCAATAACGCTTGGGTCGAGAGGCAAGCGTTTGGCGCGACAGAGCCGGGGGGCACAGCCGGTGAAGCGGAGGGGGCTCCGCGGGGCGCGCCAGAGGGATTATTGGGGGGGCGAGCTGAAATCCGATCTCTCCAGGATCAAAGGTTCAGGCTCGTTATATGCAGGGGAACCGGTCCGGTATATCCGGACCGGTTTCTTTTTTGCCCGGACCGGGACCCATTTTCCCGCGAATAATCAGAAGGTTCCATTGAAGGCGCCACCATCGATCAGGACATTCTGGCCGGTGATGTAGCCGGCATGCGCGCTGCATAAAAAAGCGCATGTCTGGCCGAATTCGCCGGCATTGCCAAATCTTCCCGCTGGAATGGTGGCCGCGCGAGCCTCCGCCATCTGGGCTTCAGGTATACCTTGAGCCGCGGCGGCACCCTTCAGACCGGAGCGAAGCCGAGCGGTATCGAAGGCGCCGGGAAGCAGGTGATTGATCGTGACATTTTTGTCGGCGACGGTGCGGCAGACACCGGCGAGGAACGCGGTCAGACCCGCGCGGGCGCCCGACGACAGATCCAGACCGGCGAGCGGCTGACGGACCGATGCGGAAGTAATATTGACGATCCGGCCGAATTTCTGCTCCGTCATATGACCGATGACCTTTTGAACCAGTTCGATCGGCGTGACCATGTTCATGATGACGCCGCCGATCATCGCGTCCCGGTCGATTTCCCTATAGTCCCGGCGCGGCGGACCGCCATTATTGTTGACCAGAATATCGGGCTTCGGGCAGGCGGCGAGAAGGCTGGCCTGGCCTTGCGCGGTGGAAACATCGGCAACAATGGGCGTTACATCGACGCCGGTGCGCTCAGCTATCTCGCTGGCGGTTTCCTCCAGCGCGGCTTCATCGCGCCCGTTGATGACGACCGCAACGCCATTTTCGGCCAGCGCCATCGCGCATCCCTTGCCGAGCCCCTTGCTGGATGCGCATACGATTGCCTTGCGGCCCGTTATTCCAAGATCCATTTCATTTCCTCCCTCGGTGCTCCGTGTCCCTTCGGTTTGCCGCTATTGTACAGATCAATGCTGGCGGTATGAAAGGCTGGTTCAGCGGACATGTGATAGGCGCCG
Organism: Hyphomicrobiales bacterium; assembly: GCA_021775575.1. Classification (GTDB taxonomy): domain Bacteria; phylum Pseudomonadota; class Alphaproteobacteria; order Rhizobiales; family Methyloligellaceae; genus JAJFHO01. The sequence goes on along the minus strand of JAJFHO010000140.1, from coordinate 6,627 downwards.
CTGGCGCAAACGCCAAGGGAGGGGTTGATTTCGGTACCGCAAAAAACAAGGCCCGGCGGGGGGGCCGGGCCTTTCAAGGTTCAATCTGAAGCGTCGGGATGAGGGACGCTTGGGGAACTCTTTGGTCCTCCTTGACTTGGGTGCGCGATATGTAGGATTCAAGGCTGAGAGGAAAATTTTTTTGAAAGAATATACAAAATGACGGCTCCTGCGCTTCCGGTATTCGACGATATCACCGAGGCGGCCACGCGGATCAATGGTCTAGCGGTGCGAACGCCGCTGCTTGAATCGCACATACTCAACGAGCGGGTATCGGGACGTGTTCTGATCAAACCCGAGAACCTTCAGCGGATGGGCGCCTTCAAGTTTCGCGGCGCCTACAACATGATCTCCAGACTGGACAAGGAACACTGGCCCGGCGGCGTGACTACTTGTTCGTCGGGCAATCATGCGCAAGGCGTGGCCGAGGCGGCGCGGTTGTGCGGGCTCCCCGCGGCCATCGTCATGCCGGCGGACGCCCCGGCGCTGAAGCTGGAACGCACCCGGCGCGCAGGCGCCGAAGTCATCACCTATGACCGCGATACGGAGGACCGGGAGGCGATCGCGGCACGCATAGCGGAGGAGCGTGGCGCGTTATTCGTGCCGCCCTATAACAGCCCGGACATAATCGCCGGACAGGGGACGCTGGGCCTTGAATTGATGCTGGATGCCGCAGAGCGCGGTGCTGAGCCTGGCGCGGTGCTCGTGCCATGCGGAGGCGGCGGGCTGGTGTCGGGAGTGGCGCTCGCGGTGAAGCATTTCCGCGATGCGGCCGAGGTCTGGGCCGTTGAGCCGGAAAATTTCGATGATCTTGCCCGGTCTCTGAAGAGTGGCCGGCGGGAGACAAACTCGTCGCAATCGGGATCGATCTGTGACGCCCTGCTGGCGCCGACACCCGGCGAGCTCACATTTCAAATCATTCGGCGGCTGCTCTCGGGCGCGCTCACGGTAAGCGACGATGACGCCCGCGAGGCGATACGCTTTGCGTTCGAGGAATTGAAACTGGTTGTCGAACCGGGAGGTGCGGTGGCGCTCGCCGCGCTTTTGTCGGGCCGCTTTGCGGTCAATGGCGGGACAGTCGCGATTGTCCTGTCGGGCGGCAATATAGACCGCGCTGATTTTGCCGGGATTTTAAGCGGCAAGGGCTGAGGCAAGCGCCTGTTAGCAGAACAGCGCCGCTGTCTTGGCAGCGTCGAGCCCGTCGAGCTGCAGATGCTCCGGCTCTTCGAATGCATCAACCGCAACGACATCGGGAAGCGTCGAGGTGCCTGGCAAGCTCGCTGCGATGCTTGCATCGGGAGCCGCCATTGCCACCGGCGGACCGGTCACGGCGGCGGTTTCCACATCCGCCTCGCAAGACGACACCTCGGGCGCGAACGAGGCTGCCGCCGGAGTATTATCGCTGGCGGGAACGGCCTCCATCGCAACATCCAAGGACGGTAAATCGTCCGCCGGCTGCCCGGCCTGGACCTCCTGCGCTGGCGCTTGTGGCGCACTTGCCGGTACCGCTCCTTCTTCGAACGCCTGGTCTATACTCGCAAACGCCAGATCCGGGTTGCCGTTGAAATCGTCGTCATCCGCTGTGATATTGATCATGTCATCAATGTCGCTCTGCTCGAGGCCGTGTCCCTCGAGCTGCGGTCCGTTCAGGAGATGCCCGTCGGGCCTCTTGGTTTCAATCGAGGTTTCCCGAACCTCGACGTCTTCCAGCCCCCAAATGTCGATCATTGATTTGACCCGGTTCTCCAGGAACCGGAGGACCTCGATCACTTTTCCGGTGCGCTGTCCGGTGATGTCCTGAAACGAGCAAGCCATATAGATATTGGTTGCGCGTTCGTCGAGCTTGTCACAGGCTTCGCCGTCGGCGCCTTTTTCACGCAGCAGCCAGGCTGTTTCCTGAACCTCTTCCGCGGCCTGCAATATTTCCGAGGTCGCCTTCTCGGTGGACTCCACAATGGCGTCGAGTTCTTCGGTGGCTGTGGTGAACTGGCTATCCTCGTTCGGAGACTGTATTGCCGCGATCTCCTGGCGGGTTTGCGAAATCGCCTCGGCCATCTCGATCAGGTCATGTCGAAGGTTATCTCTCTTGTCGTCCGGGCGGGGGCGAATGACGGCTTCTTCCAGCTTGGTTATCGCGTCGAGAAGCATATGCGTATCGGCGCTTCTGTTCCGGCGTGAGAATTCGCCCAGAAACCAGCGTCCGCGCGTACTTTCCAGCAGCGCGGCTTCGATCGTCTCGTAATCGGTTGCCTGGAAAGGTGAGGGTGGAGAGAGCTTGGTCATTTAGAATCCGTTATTTTGGCCAGAACCCGTCTATCACTAGGCAACTTATGTGATTCGGGGGCAATTATCCGACTATCCAACGAAGTTATTAGGGAATCGTATAAACAGGAAATGAGCGGAATACCGGTCAAACCGGCACCGGAGGGCGGCGCTTCAGGCTTCGCGAAACGGCTTTCGCTGTTTTACGCGGCTATTTTTTTGCTAGTCGGCTGTCATCTGCCGTTTTTTCCCGTCTGGCTGAACTGGCGTGGACTTTCGGCGCAGGAGATTGGCGTCGTCCTCGCCGCTCCACTCGCCGTCCGCATTCTGTTCACGCCGGGCATTTCCTTTGTCGCCGACCGGATCGGCAACCGCCGGCTGGTTCTGATCCTGCTGGCGTGGGCCTCAATGCTGAGTTTTCTGCTCTTTGTCGCGAGCACCGGATTCTGGTCCATTCTGGCGATCGCAATGCTGGCGGCATTGTTCTGGACCAGCATCATGCCGCTGACCGAGGCGGTGGCGATGGAAGGCGTGCGGGGCGCCGGGCTGGACTATGGCCGGATCCGCCTATGGGGCTCGCTCTCATTCATCGCCGCAAGTTTCGCCGGTGGCCTGATACTCCAGCGATGGGGCCCGCTGTCCGCTGTGTGGATGATGATTCTGGCGGCCGCCTGCACCGTGCTCAGTGCGCATTTTTTGCCGCGTCCGGTCGGCAAGGGGCGTCTCAAAAGGGCGACAGAGGCGCCTCAAATCAGGCTCAACGACGCCTTTGCCCTGATCCGTTCACCGCTCTTTTTACTGTTTTTGCTGACGACCGGCGGCGTCCAGAGCGCCCATGCGGTCTATTATGCTTTCGGTACTTTGCACTGGCAGTCGGAAGGCATTCCAGCCGCTACGATCGGTCTGCTATGGGCGGTCGGGGTCGTCGCGGAAATAATTTTGTTCTGGTTTTCACGCCATGCGCTGGTCCGGACCGGACCCGCGACATTGATCTGGATTGCCGCGTTAGCGGCGGTGGTCCGTTGGGGCGCAACCGCATTTTCTCCACCCTTGTGGCTTCTTCTGCCGCTGCAGGCGCTCCATGGCCTCACTTTCGGCGCGGCGCATCTGGGCGCGATCCATTTCATTTCCGAGGCGGTTCCCGAAAAGATGGCGGGCACAGCGCAGGGTCTTTACGCAGCCTTCACGGCAGGGGTTGCGATGGGAATAGGGATCGCTGCCGCGGGGCCCCTCTACGCAGCGTTTGGCGGCCACGCCTATCTCGTCATGGCCGGGGTGGGGCTGGCATCCGTCGCGGGGGCCTGGATACTGAAACGGGCATGGAAGGGCGGTCGTCTTGTCGCCCCGGATGATCCCTGATGTCTGGTCAGCTATCCCCGTAGAAGGGCGAAATGCCCTGCGAATGGGCCCACTGCGGCGGCGGCCCTGTTCACGCGGTTAAGCCATGCCGGACGAGACGGCTTTTTTTTGTTGTGGATTTAAGGCACAAATCAGCGCCAACCTTGGGTCATGATCAAAATTCGAACTGAACCAGGCTTTATGCGAGTAATGACATGCTGAAACGGCATACAGGCGTTATCCTGCCTACCCGGGCGGCCGCTCCCGGTTTCCGGATTGAGTTGCGCGGAACGGCCTTTTGCCTTGTCGCGAGCGGGTCGTGGACGGTGCGCGAAGTGACCGATCTGGACGGCGGCCTGAAAAGACTGCGCGTGCCAATCCCGCCAACCCCCGACTTTACCGGCGAGATGGATATTTCGGGTATCGAACAGCTTGACACCGCCGGTGCCTGGCTGCTGCAGCGCACTGCCCGGCTGTGGGAGGCGCGTGGGCTGAAGACCAGGTTTTCCGGTATGACGGAGGGTTTTGAAATCCTGCTGGAAGAAGTGCGCCGGCGCAGTACGCAGGATCGGCCGGCGGACGAGGGCGGGGCGTCGATCAGCGGCCTTGTCCGGGAATGGGGCGTGGCGGTCACGGGAGTCGGACGCGAAGCCGTCCTGCTGACCGGATTTCTCGGCGCGGTTACCGCGACATTCGTCAGGATTGCGTCGCAGATCTGGCGCTTCCGGCCGGTTTCCTTCGTCCACCATCTCGACCATACAGGGTTCCGCGCGGTGCCGATCATCGCGCTGATTTGCGCTCTCATCGGCGCCGTCATCATGCAGCAGGGCGTGGTGCAGCTGCGCACCTTCGGGGCTGAAACCTTCGCGGTGAATATGGTCGGAATTCTCTCGCTTCGCGAAGTCGGCGTGCTGTTGACGGCGATCATGGTCGCGGGCCGCTCCGGATCGGCCTTCACCGCGGAGATCGGTTCCATGAAGATGCGCGAGGAGATCGACGCCATGCGCACGCTCGGCATCGATCCGATGGAAACGCTTGTGGCGCCACGCGTCCTGGCGCTGATTGTCGTCGTGCCATTACTGACCTTTCTCGGCGACATGATGTGCCTTGTCGGCGGCGGGCTGATGGCCCAGGTCTATCTGGGGCTCGATGCGGCGGCCTATATCGAAACCCTGCACAACGCGATCGATATGCGGCATTTCTTTGCCGGCATGATAAAGGCGCCTTTCGCGGCCCTGATCATCGGTCTTGTTGGCTGTCTTGAAGGCCTCAAGGTGACGGGCAGCGCGGAATCGCTCGGCTTCCATGTCACCAGCGCCGTGGTGAAGGCGATCTTCCTTGTAATCGTGTTCGACGCGGTGTTCGCCATGTTCCTGTCTTCGATCGGGATCTGACAATGTCACAGACAATGTCACAGGAAATCGTCGCGAACCGGGAGTCGGAGACGGTTATTGCCGTGCGCGGCCTGGCAAAGAGTTTTGGCAGCCAGCAAATCTGGAAGAGCCTCGATCTCGACGTTTATCGGGGCGAAGTTCTGGGTGTCGTCGGCGGGTCGGGTCAAGGCAAGTCGGTGCTGCTCAGGGTTATCACCGGGCTGGTCAAGCCGGATGCCGGAACGATCCGCATTTTCGACCGCGATGTGCGCGATCTCAGCCGCGAGGAAAAAGTCGACATGGAAGCGCGCTGGGGGGTTCTGTTTCAGGACGGCGCGCTGTTTTCCTCGCTGAGCGTGCTGCAGAATATCCAGGTTCCGATGCGCGAACATCTGGATTTGCCGCAGTCGATCATGGACGATCTCGCCTTTCTGAAGCTGGCGATGGTGGGTTTGCGCCCCGAAGCGGCGCATAAATTCCCCTCGGAGCTTTCAGGCGGCATGCGCAAACGCGCCGGTCTGGCACGGGCCTTGTCGCTAGATCCCGAAATCGTCTTTCTGGATGAGCCGACCGCGGGCCTCGACCCCATCGGCGCGTCGGAATTCGATCACCTGATCCGGAAATTGCAGCAAACTTTGGGACTCACGGTCTATATGGTGACGCATGATCTTGATAGTATCTTCACGGTTTGCGACCGGGTTGCCGTTCTGGCCGACAATATGATCGTCAAGACCGGAACGCCGGAGCAGTTGCGTCGGAAACCTGAACATCCGTGGATCGAAGAGTATTTCTGCGGTGAAAGGGCCCGAGCGGCCAAGGCCTGACAGGCGGAAACGGACTCTAGATGGAAACCAAAGCAAATCATCTGATCATCGGAGCATTCGTGCTGGGTGTCGTGACCCTGGGCTTCGGCTTCGTTTATTGGATGCAGAGTTTTGGCGGCAGTGGCGGCGTCAAGCAATATTACATTCTGTTTCGAGGCTCGGTCTCCGGGCTGACCAACGCGAGCAAGGTGCTGTTCAACGGAATTCAGGTCGGCCGGGTAACGAAACTTGGTCTCGATCCGGAGGATTCCCGGCGCGTGCGCGTGCTGGTTGCCGTAGCCGGCGATACGCCGGTGCGCACCAATTCACGCGCGAGCAAGGAGTCGCAGGGCCTGACCGGCGGGTCGGTTATTCAGCTCACCGCTGGCACGCCCGACGCGCCGATGCTCGTGGCGGCCACGGAGGACGAAATTCCCGTGATCGAAGCCGCCTTCGCTTCCGACGCATCACTGCTGGAGTCGGCTCCGGAAATCATGGGCAGTGCAAAAACGCTGCTTATTCAATTGAATGAACTTGTGGCTGAAAACCGCGATTCGATTAAAACCACTCTCGACAATGTCCAGCAGTTCACGCAGATGCTGAACGATCGTAGTGGCGATATTGACACAGTCATAAAAGATGCGAGGGCGCTCACGGCGGACCTGCGGCGCGTGGCGGCAAAAATCGAGACCACGGTGGATAAGGTGTCGGGTTATGTCGCTGATGGCGATTCGTTTCTCGCCCAGGCTCAGGAAGCAGCGACATCCTTCAAGCAACTTGCTGAAAAACTTGATAAATCCATCGGAGACAGT
>JAJFHO010000139.1 GCA_021775575.1 Hyphomicrobiales bacterium | reverse complement strand
AAGGCGTCTTCCATAAGCGGTTGGGCGCAAGAGCGCAGCACCATGCTGCGCTGCTGCGCAGGCGCCGAAATCGACACGCCCGGGTGCCGGCCAAACTGTTTTTGCAGGGTTTGCTTGATGTCGAACGGCCGGGCCGAACCCGGTGTCAAAGCAAGCCCGGCCTTGCCGTTTCGCACGCGCCGCAGCAAGCCCGATTGCAGGCATTCGCGTGGGCCGGCATCTGGTGAATGGGGGCGCAATTCGTCAGCGGCTTCCGGTTCTACGAAGGCGGCGCCGCAATGGTTGGCAAGGGCGCGGTGATACTCCGTCTCGCCAATCCAGCCATTGGCGATCATGACGTCATGCGGCGCGCATCCCCATTTCTCGGCCAATCTGCCGCTGCGCTCCAATGTCGCGATATCCAGATCCCCGTTCAGGAGAAATCCATATTCGTCGAGTATTCCGGCAGGCCTTTGGGCCGCGGTGGCCCGTGCCGCCCTATTTGCGCCTTGCGCGCGCGCGGACTGCCGCCGGTTAGGCGTCGTCCCCCGTCTGGCCGCTGCTTGCCCCCGCCTCAACGCTACCGCTCCCCGCATGTCCGGACAGGCCGGATCTCTTGCCTCTAAAGGCTCATAAAATTTTCCGGTAGCGGCGACGTTATTTCAAGCCATATGCACACTAAATGTATGAAAAAAATGAGAGTTTCTATCAGTGCTAGAATATATTTGGAAATTTCAATTACTGATTGCCGGACGCGGCGCCAGCGAGGCGGGGACTTCCCCCGGGCGAATGCCTGTGCCAGTCTCCGGCCCGGTATGTAGCGGCGGGATGGATGCGAGGAATGACGACCCGGCGAGGGTATACGGCTCTTTGCGCGGTAGGTCTGTATCTGCTTGCAGGTCCGGGCTGTGCGCTGGCCCAGCAGGCGGACCAAAAGCAGGCGCCTGCGGAGGCTGTGCAATCGCTGCGTCCAAGGCCGGACCTCGGCGATATCGATCAGATCCGGTTTCTAACCGACAGCGACTATCCGCCTTTCAACTATCTCGATGAGGAAGCCGCGCTTACCGGATTCAATGTCGATCTTGCGCGGGCATTGTGCGACGAGCTTGTGGTGGAGTGCGATGTACGCAGCGTCGACTGGACGCAACTCGTACCGGCGCTCGAGAATGGCGAAACCGATGCCGTGGTCGCGTCGATCCGCATCAGCCGCGCCAATCTGGTCAAACTCGATTTTACCGACTCCTACTATCATACGCCGGCCCGTTTCGCGGGACTGAAAGAAAAACCGGTCACGACCACGTCGCCGGGAGCCCTCGCGGGCAAAAAGATCGCCGTTATCGGTGCAAGCGCGCATGAAGCCTATCTGAAGGATTTTTATCCCGATTCTCAGATCCTGGTTTTTGAGAGCGCCGCCAAGGCCGAGCAAGCGCTACGCGCGGGCGATGCGGACCTGGTTTTCGGCGACGGAATCAGCCTGATGTTCTGGCTGAACGGAACGGCATCGGAAGACTGCTGCGAATTTCGCGGCGGGCCCTATTCGGACAGCAAATATTTCGGCGAGGGGATCGGGATAGCGGTGCGCCGGGGCAATCGAAAAATGCGCAACATTCTCAACTACGGCCTGGAACGGCTGCGCATGAATGGTCGCCTGGAAGAGCTGTATTTGCGTTATTTCCCGCTCAGCTTCTTTTGATCGCGCCCGCTGCGTACGGCGGCGTTTGGAGGGGGCAGGGCAAGTTGTTCTCTCTGCGCGCGGCAGGTCCTGGGGCGGCACGCCGGCCGCCCCAAGAATTTATGCAAGACCGCCAGCCGCGGCGCGGCTGTTATCCCCGGTCGGGTCCGTACGACCCGCGGCGATGCATCCGTTCGTCGTTGCCGCCGCGATGGCGCCCCTGGTGCCGCTTGCGGTCATCACGCCCGATGGCGCCATCCTCGTTGCCGTCCATACGCTCGACCAGATGAGCAAAGGGCTTCAGAAATTCGTCGAGGGTCACTTCCGTGTCGCCGTCGGCATCCAGACGCTGGAAGCCGCGCACCAGGCGCTTCCGCATGACTTCGAGCCACAACTTCTCGAACTCGGCCAAGCTGAGCTTGCCATCCTTGTCCGCGTCGTGGCGGCCAAGCAGACCGGTGCGGCCTTCATCCAGCTCTTTCTGGGTCAGCTTGCCGTCTTTGTCGGCGTCGAAACGCTCGAGCATCCGCTCGATACGGTGGCCGCGCCCGTGATGGCCGCGCCAATGGTGACCGGCGCTGGCTTGACGCCAACCGCCCTTGCCGTGTCCGGCCGCCGCGAAAGTAGCAAAGCCGGCGGCTCCCGCGAGCGCCAGAGCGCCCGCCGCGAGCGCAATTTTCGTCGTCTTGTTCATCGATAAACTCCTCGGTTCCACCAAACCGGCGGCTTGGTCCCGCCGGTTGTTTGGGTATGAAACGCGCGAGCGCCATGAAATCCGTTGCCGTCCAATACCATTTTCCGGTTTTCATGCCCGTTGACGGACGATTTCGGATCGATTCTAGTCGTTATACGATTCGTTTCTCCGCCTGCATCCGTGGCGGTTTTCCCGTTTCAGTGGCGTTGACTACCGGTCCCGCGGCTTGCACCGCCGGGATTGTCTGCGTGTCCGACGGGTAAGGCTTCGATGCGTGAGGGGGACATGAACATGGTCAGCAGGGTCAAGCGGCGCACGCTATGTGCTTTGGGCACTTGGGCATTATTGTCAGCCGCGCCGGCACATGCGCAACAGCCGCCAACGTCCTGGGAAGGCTGGTATGCCGGGGGCATAGTGGGAGTCGCATGGACCGGCGTCGACGCCGCCGTCGACACAACGCCGTCGTCCGGCACCTTCAACGCGATCGTCGGTGGCGGGGTGGCGGGGTATAATTTCCAGATTACCGATGAGATTATCGCCGGGCTGGAAACCGATATCACCTTCGCCGATTTGTCCGGCGGTTTCGCGCTCGCCCGCCACAAGGTCTCTTTTGTCGGCAGGCTCGGATTCCTCGCGACGCCCTCGCTGCTGATTTTCGGCGTGGCCGGTCTCGCGGGCGGTCAATACAATGCCGACATCACGGTCACGACCACATCGGTGACCATGGACTTCAACGACAATGAGGAGATTGTCACGATCGTGTCGACATCCTCCGCGCAAGTCGAGAAGGATGAGCGGCTGTGGGGTTTCACCATCGGCGGCGGCTTCGAGACCGAGACAAACGCCTTCGCCATTCCGGTGAGATTCGGCGCCGAATACCGCTATACCGATTTCCAGGAATGGAATTTCGTGGCCGCGGGCCATGCCTTTGCCATGGAGCCGAAGGTGCAGGAAATCCGCTTCCGGCTGATTATTCCGATCAACTAAACGAAGCGCAGCGACACCCCCGCCGCAACGGAAAATGCAGCTATGCCTGCGGCGAACCATGCTGCCCGCGGTGGCGCCGTCAACCCAAATCCGGCACGCAGGATATCGGCGCGAGCGATCACACCATGGACCAGCGCCAGCGTGAGGGCGACCGAAACCAGAAGAATTATCGCCAGTCTGGCGGCGACGGGGAGGGCAAGCGTGTCGAGGTTGTATGCGGCCAGCACGATCACCGGCTGGTGGAGAATATAAACCGCCATCGCAGTGCCGGAAGCCGATTCCAGCCATGCGCCGGCTTTGGTCACATAACATCCGGCCAAACCCAGCAGGAACAGGATAAAGAACCAGCCCGAGGCGGCGCGCGCGCCATGATCCGCGAACCGGGCGGCGCGCGAGGCGGGCTCCGCTCCGCCCGTGAACGCCATCGCCACGGTGTAGAGCATGATGCCGGCCGCCAGCGCCGCCGGCCACCGGGCGCGCATCGTTTCGCCAAGTCCGGGATAGCGCGCCCAGAGCGCGCCCAGCATCAGATAGAGGCCGTAGCGCGCGACATTGGCCCAGTCGTTTATGAGATCCTGTGTTCCCGGCCAGTATGGGCGTAGCAGGGCTTCACTGAAGGCCAGAACGGCCGCCGGGAGGCAAAGCGCCAGGACGGCCTGTCTGGTCCGCACCGGTCCGCCACGCGCAATAACAACCAGAAGGGGAGCGAGCAGGGTCGTGTACAGGAGCAGATAGGCGAGAAACCAGAGATGCGACCAGGTGACGAATTTCAGCGTTCCGTAAAATTCCGGCAGGAAGGCGGGGAAGCTGCCCAGATAGGGCTCCGCAACCGGCAGTGGTCCTGCCTGCAACGCCCCGTGCGCCTGCTGCAGCGCGGCGGTCGCCGCGCGCCCGCCGATCCCGAGCCAGACGCCGCTCCTGAGTTCGACATATTTGATCAGCGGGCACAGCAGGGCGATACCGAAGATGAGGGGTAATGCCAGACGGCGGACCCTGTCGCGCAGGAAAACCGGCGTACCCCTTGTCCGCAGCGACATGACCGCCGACCAGCCGGCGAGAAAGAACAGCAGCGGCATATGCCAGATATTGATGAAGGCGGTAACGGGCGACACTGCCGGGATCAGATCGGGGCTCCAGACATGGTAGCCGAGCCGCGGATCGTAGACCTTGAGGGTGTGAAACAGAAACAGCAGATACACCGCGCCGACGCGCAGGGCGTCGAGATCGGCGCGGCGGTGCGGCGGCGAATCTCCAGTCATGGCGGCGAGCTTATCGCCGCCGCTGCCCGGCCGCCAGCTACTCCGCCGGGGCGGTGGCCTCGACGCGCGCCGGGATGGCATGGGGCAGCATCATCACCGCGGCGAGGATCGCCAGCGCGCCGCCGGTCAGCGCCATGAACATCATGTCGAAGCCGTAAGTCCCATGCAGCCAGGCGATCAGCGGGATCGTGGCGGCGAGGGCGGAAAAGGTCACCACGTAGCGGCAGGCGAAGGCGCGGCTGCGCCATTCGCTTGCCGTAATGCGTCCCATCAGCACGTCGTTGATCGGAATCTGGCCGAACACCGCGAGCATGAAGACGACGGCGACGCCAAGCGCGGCCCAGTCGGTCAGGCCCGGCATAAGGTAGAAGAAGATCACCTGGAGCACAGCCACCCCAATGAACACATTGCGCGCGGAATGGCGGTCGAGCAGATAACCGACCACGAGTTGCGCGATCGCGCCAGCGGCGAAAACGAGAAATGCGTACCAGCCCACGAGCGTCGCCGACAGGGCCAGCCCGCCGAGCCGTTCGTCAAAGACCTTCGGCAAGGCGAATGTGGTGCTCTGATAGGCGAAACCGCCGAGCGCGGTGGTGAACATGATGATCGCCAGAATGCGGACGAGCGAAACGCCCTGATAGTTGCTGGTCTTGCCGCCGCCCTTGGCCGTTATCTTGGCCGGCGCCGGGCGCCGCCCTCTGTAGATCAGTGCGAAATAGCCCATGCCCAGCGCGACGGAAAGCAGGCCCGGCCAGACGAAAGCTTCCCGCCAGCCGGCATTGTCGATCATGAAACCGGTGATCAGCGCCGCGCTGGCGACGCCGAGATTGCCCCACACGCCGTTGATGCCAATCACCATGCCGGTCTTTTCGCGCCCCTCGATCACCAGCGGCAGCCCGACCGGGTGATAGATCGCCGCGAATATGCCCATCGCGAAAAGGGCCGCGCCCATTTGCAATGGATTCCCGGCCAGGGCGGTCAGACTCGAACAGGCGCCGATGCCGATGAAGAACACCGCCATCATGCCGCGCTTGCTCCATTTGTCGGCCAGCCAGCCCGCGGGCAGCGCAAAGATACCGAAGGCGACGAAACCGGGTGTGGCATAGGGGATCAGTTCGGCATAGCTCATGCCCCATTCGCGCGACAGCGTCAGTGCCGCGACCGTGGCGAAGATGAGCATGAAGAAATGATCGAGGAAATGACCGGCATTGAGGAAGGCGAAATGAAGCCGGGAGGAGTGCATGGCTGGCGTTCCGAAAGTTGTGTCCGTTGGTTCTGGAAGCCACTCTAGCCGCGGCGCGATAGCGATGTCATGACAATTTCTGTCGAGCAAGAGACTTGGGATGCGGACTCCTTAACACCCGGCCAGGGTCAATCGCACGGTCTTGGAGCATCAATCACACAGACGTGCTGAACTCGAATTCAGGCTGGAACGATTGGAACGCGTCCAATTACCAGACGTTTGCATAGACGACTCGATCCTGTGATATTTGTGATGGACTCTAATATTTGAGCCGTTTGATGGAAGCCGATAGTTGAGGCAGGGGAGATTTAGAGCGATGGCACGGAGCGCGCGACCGAAAGATGAACGTTCGGTATTAGGCGAAGGTGAGGGGCCGGGGCGGGCGGCGCCTCTGCCGCGTCGTCGCATGATTGCATTGGTTCTCGGCCCAATATTGGCGCTCATCATCCTCGTCACACCGGCGCCAGAGGGTTTGAAGCTGGAAGCTTGGCGGCTGGTGGCCTTGGCCGCATGGATGGTGATCTGGTGGCTCGGAGAAGCCGTGCCGATCCCAGCGACGGCGCTGCTGCCTATTCCAATGATGCCATTATTTGGCATTGCGGCCATGAAGCCGACCGCCGCCAATTACGCACACCCGCTGATCTTCCTGTTTTTGGGAGGTTTCGTTTTGGCCGCTGCAATGCAGCGATGGGGCCTGCATCGTCGTATTGCATTGAAGATCGTAAGCTTCGTGGGAACCAGCCCAGGAGGCATTATCGCCGGCTTCATGATGGCCACGGCGTTCCTGTCTATGTGGATTTCCAATACCGCAACAACCATCATGATGTATGCGGTCGGGATTTCGGTGATCGAGTTTATCGCGTCAAAAACTCCAGATCGTACAACAGTCCGTAATTTTGGCGTGGCATTGATGCTGGGTATCGCTTACTCCGCATCCATCGGAGGAGTCGGCACTCTCATCGGGACGCCGCCCAATGCGCTGCTCGCAAGCTTCCTGCAAAGCAGCTACGATATTCAGATTGATTTCTTCACCTGGATGTTATTCGGAATTCCCATCGTCCTGATCATGCTGCCGACGGCGTGGGCGGTGCTGACCAAGGTTATCTTTCCCGCCCGCGATCTCAATATCGGCGATGCCCGCGCCGTGATCCGGAAAGAAATCTCCGCCCTTGGCGAAATGTCGCGAGGCGAAACCACGGTGATGATCGTTTTTGTGCTTGCCGCATTGGGATGGATCTTGCGAAAGCAGATTGTCGCGATCACCGGATTACCGATCAATGACACCAGCGTGGCGCTACTGGCCGCCTTATCGCTGTTCGCCATCCCGATCTCGCGTGAGCGCGGCGAGTTCGCGGTGGATTGGGAAGTGGCACGCAATGTGCCCTGGGGTGTTTTGTTATTGTTCGGCGGTGGGCTAGCGCTGGCTAGCGCATTCAAGAGCACGGGTCTTGCCGAAACTATCGGCACCGGAGTCGGTGGAATATCCGGCGTCAGCATTTGGGTCATCGTCTTCCTGACGGGTTTTGCAATTATCTATCTGACCGAGATCACCTCGAACACTGCATCGACCGCAACATTCCTTCCCGTTCTCGGAGCAGTCGCTGTAGGGCTCGGCCAAGATCCGATGCTTTTGGCCGTGCCAGTCGCGGTGGGCGCATCCATGGCCTTCATGATGCCGGTGGCAACCCCGCCGAACGCTATCGTGTTTTCCTACGAGGAGATGAAGCTGGACGACATGGTCAAAGCGGGTTTCTGGCTCAACATCATCGCCGTCATCATTACATTTGGCGCAGTTTATTTGCTTGCGGGGCCGGTATTCGGTCTGATTGTCAAATAGTCACTTGCGACCCGCGGGAGGACGGCGAGTTCGTAAACGGATGCCGGCAGATAGAGCCGCGCCTGAGCGGGAACTGACGTGATTGCGGCGTGTTGCGTTGTCACGCAGCTTTCGGACGCGCAGCAAAGCTGTTCTCGAACTCGCATTTCCCGGACAAACGCGGCACTTGATAGCAAAGCTCGCGCTGTTTATGCCCTTCGAGGGTGAATGCAGGGATGAATGTGACGATGCCCGCCGCCATATCCGAAGACCCGCCGCCTGACGACGTGCTCGCCGCTTTGCGCCAGCTCGGGATCATCGCGCGGCGTGACACCCCGCGCTTCGTGCCGCTCGCAGGCGGCGTTGCTTCCGATATCTGGCGCGTCGATACGGCCAGCGGGCCTGTCTGCGTCAAACGGGCTTTGGAGAAGCTCAAGGTCGAAGCCGACTGGCGCGTATCGGTCGAACGCAACGCCAACGAAGTGATGTGGATGGAGATCGCCGCTGCAATCGTGCCGGGTGCGGTTCCCGCGTTGCGCGGGCATGACGGCGATGCCGGGCTTTTCGTCATGGATTATCTCGACCCGGCCACGCATCCGGTCTGGAAGGATGAGCTGAAGGAGGGCCGTGCCGATCCGGCCTTCGCGGCCCATGTCGGCGAGCGGCTGGGGCGCATCCACGCCGGCACGGCGGGGGATGAGGCGATTGCGGCCAGCCTCGCTTCCGACGACATATTTTACGCGATCCGGCTGGAGGCCTATCTGGAGGCCGCCGCACGGGCCAACCCTGAACATGCGGCTATATTGCGCGAGCTGATTGCGACGACGGCGCGGACCAGGGTCGCGCTTGTCCATGGAGATGTCAGCCCGAAAAATATCCTGGTGGGTGCGGCGGGACCGGTCTTCCTCGATGCCGAATGCGCCTGGTATGGCGATCCCGCCTTCGATGTCGCCTTCTGCCTCAACCATTTGTTGCTGAAATGCCTGTGGGTGCCGGAACGCGCCGGCGCTTTCCTGGATTGCTTCGACGCGCTGGCCGGGGCACACAGGCGTCATGTGGATTGGGAACCGCGAGAGCAGTTCGAAAAGCGCGCGGCCCGGCTGCTTCCGGGCCTGTTCCTGGCCCGCGCCGACGGCAAGTCTCCGGCCGAATATCTGAGCAACGGCGACAAGGCGCGCATTCGTTTCGCGGCTGGCGCCTGGCTCGCCCGCCCGCCCGCGCGTCTCGCTGAAATTCGCGACAGTTGGACGGAGAGAGTGGTTCGATGAAGGCGACAGGCATCAGCGGCGTTCACGCGCGGCGCATTTGGGATTCGCGGGGCCGGCCGGCGCTGGAGGCCGAAGTCACGCTTGCCGGAGGCGCCTCGGGCCGCGCGATCGCTCCGGCGGGAGCCTCGACCGGCAGCGGCGAGGCGCTCGACCGGCGCGATGGCGGCGCGGCCTTCGGCGGCCATGACGTGAAAGGCGCGCTTGGCGCGGTGGAAGGTGAAATCGCCGCCCGTCTGGCCGGGCTCGACGCGTGCGATCAGGAGGGCATCGACGCGGCGCTCATTGAACTGGACGGAACCCCCGACAAGAGCCGGCTCGGCGGCAACGCGGCCATTGCCGTGTCCATGGCCGTCGCCCACGCAGCCGCGGCAGCTCTGGCGCAACCCTTGTGGCAATGGCTGGCCGGTGACAGGAAACCCGAATTCCTGCCCTTGCCCGAAATCCAGATATTCGGCGGCGGCGCCCATGCCGGGCGGCGGGTCGATATCCAGGATTTCATGGTCATCGCCGTCGGCGCGGAGAACTTTGCGCAAGCACTCGACTGGACGGCCGAGGTCTATCGCTCGGCCGGTGAACTCATGGCAGAGGAGGGGCGTCTTCACGGCGTTGCCGATGAGGGCGGTTACTGGCCGGCCTTCGACGATAATGAGCAGGCGCTGGAGATGTTGTTGCGTGCCATCGAACGGGCCGGACTTGAACCGGGAGAAGAGGTCGCGATCTCTCTCGACATCGCGGCGTCTGAATTCGGCCAGGGTGGAAGATATGTGCTGGCCCGCGAGGATCGCACCCTCGACAGCGCCGGTATGGTTGAACTGCTCGCCGGCTGGCTGAAGCGTTATCCGGTGGTCTCCATTGAGGATCCGCTGGCCGAGGACGATCCGCAAGGCCTTGCCGATTTCACCCAAGCGGCGGGAAGAAACGTTCAGATCGTCGGCGATGATTTCCTGGTGACCAGCGCGGCGCGAATCGAGGCGGCGGCGGCGCGCGGCGCCTGCAACGCGGTTCTTATAAAACCCAATCAGGTAGGCACCGTGAGCGAGACCCGGGCCGCCTTCGATGCCGCCAATGAAGCGGGGTGGGGCAGTATCGTCTCGGCGCGTTCCGGCGAAACGGAAGACGTCACCATCGTGCATCTCGGCGTTGGCTGGGGTATCGCCCAGCTCAAGGTGGGGTCCTTCGCACGTTCCGAACGCATGGCGAAATGGAATGAGTGTCTGCGGATCGCCGAGGCGCTGGGGCCGGAGGGCGGAAAACTGCCGCCGCGCGAGATCTTTCCATGGGGCCGGCAGTAATGCCTGCGCCCTGCCACCATGATCGAGCTTGACGCGCGCCGGCGGCTGGAGCGTTTTTCCGACTGGCCTGGCAACTGAAAAACTGTTCCGGAACCGGTTGCGGCGGAGTTAAGATACTGTTTGCGCTTTTCCTTCATTATTTGTTTTCCATGGATTTTCGTCGGGCTGGCTCCATCTGCCGGCCATGTTTGTTCCGAGGGGAGGACGAGGTGGACGAAAAGCTGCAATACAAGGCCGCCCTGGCTCTCGCGAAGCGCACGCTTGAGTTCGTTGGCGACTACCGCACGCCACCCACGCCGCACGCCTATGAGCTGTTCTATACGGTTGCGGCGGGCCTTAACCCTGAGCTGAACGAAGCGGTTGCCGGTGTTATCGCGGACAAATGCCGCGTTTCCGCCACCGATGCGGAGCGGCTGTATCAGGTCTTCTTCGCCGATGACACGACCAACACAAAGATAGAGGAAATCGGCAAGAAACTGAATGCGGAGGTCGCGCAGACGCTGCACATGCTGGGCTTCGCCGCCGAAAGCACCAAGAGTTATGGCGACTCGCTGGGCAAGGCAGAGAGGGAGCTTGAATCCGATCCGCAGTCGTCTGCCGCCGGTCCGGTTTTGAAGTCGCTTGTCGCGGCAACGCAACAAATGATGGAAACAAATACCGCGCTGTCGGTGAATCTCCGGGCCTCGCAGGCTCAGGTGAGCGATCTTGAAAAATGCCTGCGGATCGTGCGCGAGGAAACGTCGAAGGACGCCCTGACGGGGCTGACCAACCGCAAGCGCTTCGACATTCTCCTTGGCGACGCCGTCCAGGAGGCCGCCAATAGTGGCCGTCCATTGAGCCTCATGATTGCGGATATCGACGACTTCAAGCAGTTCAACGATACGTTCGGCCACCTGGCGGGCGACGCGGCGCTCAAATATATCGCAAGCTGCCTGACATCCTGCGTCAAGGGGCAGGACGAAGTGGCGCGCTATGGCGGCGAGGAGTTTGTGCTCATCCTGCCGGACACACCCGTTGCAGGCGCGGTCCAGCTCGCCGAGCAAATTCGTAAGTCGGTGAACAACCGTGAACTGGTGAAAAAGTCCTCCGGCAGGAGCCTGGGCAAGATCAGCGTCTCGGTCGGCGTGACCGGCTACGAGCAGGGCGATTGCCCGGAGTCGTTTCTGCATAGGGCGGATATGTGCCTCTACGCGGCGAAGCAGGCCGGGCGCAATGCCGTCAGCCAGATTCCGCTGGAAGACCACTCAGACTTTGCCAGAGAAGGGGTCGCTTCCGCCGGGGCCGTCGATGCGGTGCTCGAAACCGCCGTGGCCTGACGCTGTCCCGACCGTTTTGCTGTTTGCTTGAAACCTCACACAGTTAAATCTTTGACTCCGTAGGCGATACAGCGACGTTGTGTCGCGACATCGTCTGAGTATCCATGTCGCGCAAAAGCGTGTATTATTGTATCTGCATCGACGTATACTGTCTTTGATTTAATTTTTTGACTCAGCTATATAGAAAATACTATTTGCTTTATTGGTAATATTTGCGATCAAGGGAGAAGTGGCATGACAGATACTCTTGATATTTTAAGAAATGAGCATCGGAATATTGCAGCCTTGCTGGACCTTCTCGCGCTGCAGGCAGACTTGCTGGAGCGTCGCGGACAGCCGGATCTTAAGCTGATCACCGAAATAACCGATTATTTCCGCAGCTTTCCCGATATGTATCATCATCCGAAGGAAGATATGGTGCTTGGCCGGCTGCGCGAGCGTGTCGCGGCTCTTGAGCCGGCGATTGCCGAACTGGAATCGGAGCATGAAGCGCTTTCGGACGAATTGCATATTTTGTCGCGCGCCGTGGTCGCCTTGCTCACCGATCCCTGCCCGGCGACGCGGGCAGACTTCGTGCAGTTGGCCCATACCTTTGTCGAGCGGGAACGTCACCATATGGCGATGGAGGAGCGTTTTCTGTTCCCGGCCGCGGAGCGTTCGCTGACGGCTGAGGACTGGTTGGAGATCGACGAAGTCGTTGGTCAGTTCAGCGATCCGATATCGGCTCCCGACGTCAGGCACCGCTTCTTGCTTCTGCGCGACCGGTTGGCGCAACAGCTGCAGGGCGACGCGGCCTGACGGCAAAATTCGAAGGCCCTGATGCAGAGGCGGAGGATCGTCGGTCTCGCCAATGCTCGGCCGGGCCGGAGCCGCCGGGACGGGCGAACTGAATTTCCCCTCAAGCCGCATCTTCGCCGATGCGCAGCGCCGATTTCATGAGAAGCCGGTAAAAGCGTTCGCGGATGCCGCCGGGCCGCGCCAGCCCCATGCGTTCAAGACAACGCAGTTCGTCGGCGCTGGGTTTGCCCGCGAGGCCGCCGAGCGCCAGGGCGGCGAGCCGCCTTTTCGACCCGGAAGCATTCTTGAGATGTTCAAGCGCGGGCATGAGCTTCTGTTCGACCGGGGTAAAATCGGTCCCGAAGGGGAAAGGCGGGAGCAATCCTGTCTCGCGCGCCGGCGCCAGCGCCCGCGCGATCCTCTCCGGGCTGTTGTTGCGATGGGCGCGCGCAATCTCATAGCCGCGGGCAATCTTGCCGGCCTGCTTTGCCTCGCGCAGCAGCGGCTCCTGAAAGCGTGAGTCGGTTATTGAAAGCATCGCGGCAATTGTCTCCGCGTCCGATTTGCCGCGCAAGTCCGCCACGCCATATTCGGTGACGACGATATCGCGCAGATGGCGCGGGATGGTCTGATGGGCGTAGGACCAGCGGATGTTGGAGACGGTTTTTCCGCCGCTCTTGCGAGTGGCATTGAGGGTAATGATGGAGCGCGCGCCATCAAGCGCGAAGGATTGGACGACGAAATCATGCTGGCCGCCGACGCCCGAGACGACGCGCCCGTCCTCCAGGGCGTCCGAGACGGCCGCGCCGAGCAGCGTTGCCATCATCGCGTTGTTGACGAAGCGCGCCTTGAGGCGCGCGCGCCGTTTTTCTTCTTCCTGCCCGTGCAGCGCATTGACCCAGGAGACCGGCTTCATGGCGATGCGGCGGCGTTCCTCCTCCGGCATATCGCGCAGGCGGGCGTAGAAATTCCGCGGTCCGAGGAAAAAGCCGGCATGCAGCAAAACGCCATCCACGCTGCGCTTCAGAACGCCCGCGTCGATCAGATCGAGGAAGCTGTCGACGAACATCTCGCTCAGGCCGTAGAGGCCGGTATCGAAGGGCGCGTCTTCCGGCGCGAGGGGATATCGTGCCTCGCCGTTCAGCCGTGCCACGATCTCCCTATAGTCTTTGTTTTGCCGGTGCCGCAGAATGAGTGCGTGCGCGACCGCGTCGCCGATCGAGCCGATGCCTATCTGCAAGCTGCCGCCGTCGGGGACGGCCCGCGCGATATGCAGCCCCGCCGCATAGTCGGCCGGAGACACGGGGAGTTTCGGCGGCGCATAGAGCGTATGGCTGACGCCGGGACCATCGAGAATATGGGAAAATTCTTGCGCGGGCAGGGCCGCGTCGCCCTCCATGAAGGGCAGTTCGTCATTGACCTGGCCGACGAGCAGGAAGTCGGCCTCGCCGGCAGCGCGCGCCTTTAGCAGATCCGGCGTCAGGTCCGGGTTGCAGGCGAGGCTGTATGTGCCGCCGCTTTTGGCAACCAGATGCGCCACTACATTGACGCCCTGCGCCAGCACATATTCGCCCGCGTGGGTATAGTTGGCCGAGATATAATGCTGCTGCGCTTCGGCCACGCCAAGCCAGCTCCCCGCCAGCAGAAAAAACTCCGTCACTACGATATTGGGCGGCAGGGCACGTTTTCGCAGCGCTTGCGCATAGCTGAGGTCCGGATAGCCGGCGAACAGGCGCTCCGCGACCGGTGCAATGAAGCGCCGGTGCAGTTCGTTGGCGGCGCTCGGGCGCTCCAGTGTCAGCGCGGTGACGATCTTCAGCGAGATGGAAGCGTCTTCGGCGGCGCGGGCATAGAGCGCATTGGCCACCAGATTGGCCTTGCCGAGACCGAGCGGCAGGCCGAGGACGATGCGCTTGCCCACTGCGCCGATGATGGCGTCGGCGAGCTCACGCGCATCGGTGAAATTCTGCGGTTGCCGGGCCACGCCTTGCGCCCGTCAGTCCGGCTCGGGAACCGGGCAGGGGTGCCCTTTCGCGTCAAGCGCGACATAGATGAACATACCCTCGGTGACCGTGACGCTCTCGCCTGACAGGCCGCGACTGGCTTCCGCCTCGACATGGACGGTTATGGAGGTTTTGCCGACCCGGGTGATGTCGGTGTAGCAGGAAACAATATCGCCGACATAAACCGGCTGGTGAAACTCCATGCCGTCAACCGCTACCGTGACGACGCGCCTGCGGGCGCGCCGGCGGGCCGTAATCTCGCCGGCGATATCCATCTGCGACATC
Source organism: Hyphomicrobiales bacterium (assembly GCA_021775575.1). Lineage (GTDB taxonomy): Bacteria > Pseudomonadota > Alphaproteobacteria > Rhizobiales > Methyloligellaceae > JAJFHO01. Next base: position 10,495 of record JAJFHO010000139.1, on the reverse strand, counting down.
AGCCAGCCGCCGAAAATATCGCCGGCCGAATTGGTGTCCGCCGGCATGGCAAGCGTGCGCACGGCGGCATCGCGCATTTTGGACGGTTTTGTTTTTGTCACTGTGCCCGGTTCCCGGTTTCAGATTTTATGCTCGCCACCATCGGCGGTCGCGGGAGAGGGCGTCAAGGGCGATGTGGGGGGCGTTGGATCACGTCGTGGCGATGAGCAATATGCCAAGTTGGTCGTTAGCCTCTACGCTCAGCAAAACCCGCCTGCAACGCCAATTTGCCCTCGGTCTTTCATCATTTGTTCGCAAGATTTTCGGACGGATGTGTCAGTCTTCTTTTTCGCTGACGTCCTTGTGCTTGGCTTTTTCGCTGTCTGTGTCGGTTTCTTTTTCACCGGTTTCGGCTTCACGACCTGAACAGGACAGACCCGAATCTTCTTTTCCTTGATCGCGTCAATGGTCTCTCGGGAGGGCTCTGCAATGGCGAGCTCCATCTTCGCGTGTGTATTGAAGCGCGTCAGTGCGGTGCGGCCCTTGCGGCCCCATTGCCCGTCGAGCTTGCCGGGCTCACAGCCAACCCGCTTCAGCTCCGTTTGCAGCGCAAGCGCCAATGCGCGCGGGTCGGGTTCGGTGTCGGCCGTTTCGCCCGCATCGTCGCTCTTGCGCAGTGCGGCAACCTGAACCTCCGCCTTCTCCTTTTCCGCACGGGCTTGCGCGCGGGCTTCCATCTCGGCAAGTTTCTTGGCCAGCGCGTCGCGTTCCTGGGCCAGCTTTTCGCGCTCCTCGCGCTGCTTGCGCTGCAGCTCTGCAAGTTCCTCCTCGCGTTTGGCGGTCTCGGCCTGCCGTTTGGCCGCCTCTGCCTCTGCGAGCTTGCGTTGCGCCGCGGCCAACTCCTTCTCGCGTTTGGCGGCTTCGGCCTTGCGCTGGGCTGCTGCTGCTTCCGCCTGCTTGCGCTGCGCCTCTGCAAGCTGCGCCTGCTGCTCGGCCTGCGCCGCCGCGCTCCGCTTGATCGCGTTGAGTTTCAGTTGCGCCACCGGCTCAAACGCGCCCTTGGGGAACCGTTCCAGATAGGTCTCATAGGCCTCGCGCGTATCCGTTTCCTTGACCGACTGCCAGAAGGCGAGATCGATCGCCGCCCTGTCGAACTTCGGCATCTGCGGCGCGGGCGCCGCCTGCACCGGTTGCGGCTCAGCCTTCGCCTTGAACAGGAACGGCGCCGTCAGCGAGGAATGCTGCCACGGGATCTGCCGTCCGCCGGTCGCGTCGATGACATTCTGCCTGACTCGCCGCATCATCAGCGCGACATCGAGGCCCGGCGTGGCGATGTGTTGAACCAGCGCTTTCGTAAAGGGACTGTTCGCCTCGTCTCCATCCAGCGCGACATTGCCCGGCTGGGTGGCAAACGTGATCAGCGTGCCGACACCGGACTCGACGCGCGCGAGGCCCCGGCCTATCGCGCCCGAGCGTGTCCCCATGGAACGCGCCAGATTGCGAGCCAGCGGGTTATCCCGGCAGGCATCGAGAAAAACGATGTTGGTGCGCCGCCGCCGCTCCATCAGGGCAAGGACAGTGGCCAGATCGACAGCTTCGAACGACAGCGACATCTCATCGTCGAGTTTGGCTTCCACCGGCGCCAGATAATTGTGGCCGTTCACCTGCAGGCCGTGCCCCGCATAGAAAAACAGCGCCACGTCGGCATGTTCAAGCTTGCTTCTGAACCGGCCGAGCACGATCGCGAAATCGCGGTGCGTCAGGTTGATGCCGGTGACGACATCGAACCCCAACGCCTTCAATTGCGCCGACACCGCCTCGGCGTCATTTTGCGGGTTCCGCAAGGGAGCGGCATGCTTATAGGCCCCGTTGCCGATCACCAGCGCGACGCGCTTCGCCGCATGGGCGGGGGTCGCCAGCCCCATGATCAGGAGAAGAAAAACCGCAAATCGTGCGAAGCTCCCCAGCATAAACCCCTCCCACGGTGTGAATCAGCCCAAGCCGCAACGCGCAAACTCTAGACGAATTCCTATCGATTTCAAAATGAACGGCGGCTGAACGGGGGAAAGGCATCAGCGTTCGCGGGCGAGGGCGTCAAAGTGGATGTGTCGGAAGTAGGATCACGTCCTGCCAACGCGCGCTTTGCCAAGTTCGTCATATGCGAGCTTTATTGATATCTGCAAGTGGGTCTCGTGCCGGGCAAAACCACACAGGGGCTTTTTTCGCGCGTTTTTGTGGAGGGTTTCTTCGTCACTCGTGTCGTTCGTGGCTTTGACCGCGTTTTTGCCACTGCAGGACAGATACGCACCTTTTTTGCCTTGACCGCGTTGATCGCCTCTGATGTGGGTTCGCCTATGGGTAGCGCGAGTTTAGCGTAGCGGTTAAAGCGCGTCAGAGCGGCGCGGCCCTTGCCGCCCCATTGGCCGTCGAGGGCTCCGGGATCGCAGCCGACCCGCTTCAACTCCGCCTGCAGCACCAGGGTCAGCTCGCCGATATCCATCGTTGAGGCTTCCGCGTCCCTGGCGTCGCCGGGCGTGTCCGTTGCCAGCGCGGCGACCTTGCGCTCTTTCGCGTTGGCCTCAACCTGCGCGGCGAGAGCTTCAGCCGCGGCTTCCAGCTTCTCGAGTTTGGCCTGATAGTCGTCGCGCTCCTTCGCCAGACGGTCCCGCTCGGCCCGGGCGTCCTTCTCCTTCCGCTGCTCGGCCATCGCCTTTTCGGCGCGGGCCTTGGCTTGCGCCTCCAGCTCTTCCAGCCGCTTGGCGAATTCCTTGCGTTCTTTTGCCAAGCGCGCACGCTCCGCCTGCAGGGTCTTGCGCTCCGCCTCTGCCCTTTTGACCCGCTCACCAATCGCCGCCAGCTTGATTTTGGCGTCGCCTGCCCGCGCGCCATCGGGGTAGCGCTCCAGATACAGCTTGTAGCCTTGCTCGGAGTCGGTGGCCGAGGCCGTCAGCCACATCGCCATCTCCACGGCCCTGCCGTTGTCTTTTAGCGCCTCCACCGGCGCGTCCTTGAACATGAAGGAGCCGGTGAGGGAGGAATTGTTCCAGGGAACCTGGGCCCCCTTGGTTCGCTCGATCACGCCCTGGCGCACGCGCCGCATGACCAGCGCTACATCCAGTCCCGGCGTCTCGATATGCTCCACAAGCGCCGCCGTGAAGGGGCTGTTCCGGCCTTCACCGTCCAGCGCCACGTTGCCCGGCTGGGTGGCGAAGGCGATCAGCGTGCCGACGCCCGATTCGATGCGTGCAAGGCCCCGGCCGACACTCGCCGAGCGCGTGCCCATAGTACGCGCCAGATTGCGCGCCAGCGGGTTGTCGCGGCAGGCGTCGAGGAACACCAGATTGGTTTGCGACGCGCGCTCCATCTGGGCGAGGATCGTCGACAGCTTCATCGCCTCGAATTCGAGATCCAGCTCCTTTTTCAGCCGCGCGTCGACGGGTGCGAGATAATTATGGCCATGAACCTGAAGGCCGTGGCCGGCGTAAAACAGCAGCGACACCTCCGCGCCTTCCAGCTTGTAGGCGAAATCGCGCAGGCGTTCGCGCATGCCGGCATAGGTGAGGTCAACGCCCTTCACGACCTCGAAGCCGAGCTTCTCCAGCACCGCCGCAATCGCCTCGGCGTCATGCTTCGGGTTCCGCAAGGGAGTGGCATGCGTATAGGCCGAATTGCCGATCACCAGCGCGACGCGCTTCGCCGCCTGGGCGGGCGTGAACAGTCCAACGATCAGGAAAACATAAACGGCAAATCGTGCGAGGCTCCCCAGCATAAACCCCTCCCAAGGTGTGAATCGGCTCAAGCGGCTGCGTGCAAAGGTTAGCGCCTAGTCTGGCTTTTGCCAAATGAACCGCAGCTGAACGCGAAAAATTGGGACGACGGGAATAAGCGCGGTGTCAGACCGTGGCGAGGCGGGCGCGCACGCCGCGCTCGATTGCGGCGGTGGCGAGCTGGTCGAGGCTGAGATTGTCGGCCAGCAGCTCCAGCAGCCGCACCTCTTCCGGGCGCACTTCCATATCGGCGGCCGCCACTTCGAGCGCGAGCGCATAGACGGTTTCTTTCAGGGTCGAGGGGATGCCGCGCGCGATTTGCCGGAGGACTTCGTCAAGGCCGCCTTCGGCGGAGAGAATCTCACCGCACGATTCCGCCGAGCGCACCAGTTTTTCAGTGTCATAGTCGGCGAACACGGGCAGATGCGAGACGATGTCGCCGATCCGCGCCAGCTCCTCATCGGTCATCTTGCGGTCGACCGCCGACATGGTGACCATGGCGTAAATCATGGCGTCGTGATGAGAAATGGTATCGGACATTTTATGTTTCCCTGTCGTGCCTGCGGCACTCCTCGCCTTTTGGATTTATGTTTCCCTGTCGTGCCTGCGGCACTCCTTGCCTCGTGGGTTTTCGCTTCCGTGTCGCGGTTTTGCCGCTCCGCGCCTCTTGGTGCAAAATCCGCGCGGACCCTATGAAATTCTAAGGGCCGCGACAAGCCGCTTTTGTTGACGCCACCAGTGCGCCCCCCTAGGTTGAGAACTTATAAATGTCGTACAATTCCGTTCGAAAAGGGCGGTTCAGCTGCAAGCGCCCGGATCGAAGGACAGGCCATCGCCTATTCGAGATCTGGTCGTGCTGTAGATGGGCCGCCCTTTTCGAACCCTCCGGGCGCGGTGGATTTAGCCTCTGACCGCGTTAGAAAGACTTGAAAATCATGAAGATTTCCGGCGTCCCTCTGCCTTGTCAGAGACAAAATCCTCCGTGCGGAATGGAAGACATTTATAAGTTCTCAACCTAGGTTCGCGGTCAGCATGACATATCAGTTCGACGAGAAGACCGCAGCACTGGCCCAAGACAGCAAGGCCTGGCCGTTCGACGAGGCGCGCAAGCTCATAAAGCGCCTGGAAAAACTGCCCGAGCATCCTGAAACCGTGCTGTTCGAGACCGGCTACGGGCCGAGTGGATTGCCGCATATCGGCACCTTCGGTGAGGTCGCCCGCACGGCGATGGTGCGCCACGCCTTCCGCGTGCTCAGCCAGGACAAATGGCCGACCCGGCTGATCTGCTTCTCCGACGATATGGACGGGCTTCGCAAGGTGCCGGACAATGTGCCGAACCAGGAGCAGTTGGCGGAACATCTCGACCGGCCGCTCACATCCGTCCCCGATCCCTTTGGCACGCACGACTCATTCGGCGCCCATAACAATGCGCGGCTGATGGCCTTCCTCGACACCTTCGGCTTCGAGTATGAATTTTTCTCGGCGACCGACTGTTACAAATCGGGCCGCTTCGACGAGACGCTGCTCAAGATCCTCAAAGCTTACGACCAGGTCATGAATGTGATCTTGCCGACGCTGGGCGAGGCGCGCCGCGCCACCTATTCGCCCTTCCTGCCGGTTTGCCCACGCACCGGCAAAGTGCTGCAGGTGCCGATGATCGCGCGCGACGAGGCGGCCGGCACCATCACCTATAATGATCCCGAAACCGGCGACGAGATGACCACGCCTGTCACCGGCGGGGCGGTCAAATGCCAGTGGAAGGCGGACTGGGCGATGCGCTGGGTGGCGCTCGGCATCGACTATGAAATGGCCGGCAAGGATCTTATCGATAGCGTAAGGCTGTCCGGCGCCATCGCGCGGATATTGCGGGCGGTGCCGCCGGAAGGCTTCTCCTACGAGCTGTTTCTCGATGAGAATGCCGAGAAGATTTCCAAGTCGCGCGGCAACGGCCTCACTATCGAGGAATGGCTCACCTATGCCTCGCCGGAAAGCCTGTCGCTCTATATGTTCCAGTCCCCGCGCAAGGCCAAGCGGCTCTATTTCGACGTGATCCCCAAGGCGGTCGATGAATATGTCACCCATCTGGCTAATTATCCGGCCCAAGAGACCGACAAGCGCCTCGCCAACCCGGTCTGGCATATCCATTCAGGCGCGCCGCCGGAAGCCGAGCTGCCGATAAGTTTCAACCTGCTGCTGAACCTCGTCAGCGCGTCCAACTCGGAAGACGCTGATGTACTCTGGGGCTTCATCCGCCGCTACGCCCATGGCGCGAGCGCGCAGGAGCATCCGCTGCTCGACCATCTGGTCGGTTACGCGATCCGCTATTTCCATGACTTCGTGAAACCCAACAAGGCCTACCGGAGCCCAAGCGACACCGAACGCGCCGCGCTCGCCGAGCTTGACGCTAAACTGGCGGAGCTGCCCGCCGGCGTCACGGGCCAGGACATCCAGACCATCGTCTACGAGGTCGGCAAGGCCCATGATTTCGAGAATTTACGCGACTGGTTCAAAGCGCTTTACGAGGTTCTGCTCGGCCAGAGCCAGGGCCCGAGATTTGGAAATTTCGTGGAGTTGTATGGGGTGGAAGAGACGCGTGGGTTGATTGGGAAAGTGCTGAGGGGGGAGGGTTTGAGTTCGGCGTAATTCCTTTTCGTCATTCCGCCCTCCCGCTTTCGCGGGGATAAACTCCAGCTAAGACTCCAGTTGCGGCTTCGCCAACTTTTGCGCTGGATTCCGGATCACGCGATGCGCTGTCGCGCACGCTGCCTGGAATGACGATTGGCTTCTTTCGTCATCGCCGGACCGCTCTGGCTTGACAGAGGTCAATGCATCGCGGCGGTCTTCGGCTCAAACTTGCGGGGTAGATAAATCCGAGCGGGCAGGGGGCGGAGAAAGCTTGCAAATTGCTCGCGTTCAAAGACGCCTTTGCCCTTTCCTGAGATGACAAGATAATGAAAACAATTCTCGTACCTACCGACGGATCGGTTGCGGCTGAGAAGGCCATCGATCTCGCGCTCGACCTGGCCGAAAAACACGGCACGAGCATCACGCTTATGCATGTCCTGTTGCGCGACAAGGAGCCTAACGAATTGCTGCGGCTGCCTGAACTGGCGGCGGCGAACGAGGATGTCGTGCACGCTTTGCGGGCCCTTGCGGAAACGCCGAAAATACAGCGTTCGGCGCAAGACCTGATGAGCGCGCCGAATGCGCCCGACCGCCCGGCGCCGGAAGAATTGCTGCGCACGCTCGGGGCTTATGTGCTCGATCGCGCCAGTTCGCGCGTGCGTTCGCGCGGCGTGGCCGTCGATGTACTGGATATCGCCGATGGCGCTGCGGCTCCGGCCATTGCGGCGGCCGCCAAAACACAGGCCGCGGACACAATCGTCATGGGTATGCGCGGCTTGCGGCAAATCGAGGCCGTCGCCTTCGGCAGCGTCTCCCAGGAGGTCTGCCGCTCGGTGGACTGTACCTGCGTCGCGGTACACTGAGTTACCGGCGTGCGCCGGGCACTGGGCCTGTCCGCAGGAGCGGAATGGAGTCCGCCGGCGGCCCTGTTTGATGATGGCCGCGGTCACCGTCATTCTCAGTCCGGTCATTGTGAGGCGGTCATTCGCCGGCAATGCGGTCGCGGCGGGAATTCGCCGGCCCGGATAATTTGCAGTTATTAGACAAAAGTCGTATAATGATTCCAGGTCAAAACAAGGGTTTTGGCTCGCGGAATCATTGAACGCGGGTCTTTCCGCTTCCAACGAAGGCCCGCCCATCGGATTGGAGGTTCTTATGGATACCCAATCTCCTGATGCACGTGCCCTGATGTGGACAGGTTTGGCCATGGCGGCAATCATCGTTGCGGCGGCTATCGGCTACGCCGTATTCATGTAGAGGAAGGCCGGAGTTCTTGCGAGGCTCCCGGCCCGCGGCATAACGGGGTTGACTGACCCTTTTCTTTTCTCCTTGCGGGGCTGCTCTTCGGCCCCGCCTTTGTTTTGCGGCTGCGTCCGGGTCAGATGATCCTTGCACGGAGGGGTGCCGGTTCTTGGCCCGGCATGATAGTCTTGCTCCAACGCTAATGGGAAAAGGGGGGGCAGCATGAAAAAGGTTCTCGCGGGCATTCTCGACTTTTTTACCGTGTTCATTATCGGTGGCATCGCTATCGGCAAGTTTACCGGCGGTATGACCGACGGCGGCTTCAAGCTGGAGGGTATGCCGGCGCTGATCCTGTTCGCACTTATCATCGCCTATTTCGTGATCGGCTGGAAAACCGGCGGAACGCTATGGCAGCGTATTCTGAAGACACGATAGCCCTCGAAGACCATGGCGGCAGAGCGAACCGGCGTTTGTTCAGGGCGCAGAGGCTGGCGATTTCCGCTGACCGCATCTTGATTTTCAGTGGCGTCGGGGCGTATGAGGCCCTATCGGGGAAGGATTGGTTGTCTTTGGAATACAGGAGGAGCGACGCATGACGACTATGGGTGTTCTTGTGTGGTTCGCCGCACATATGATCGGATTTTTCATCGGCCTGAAGATGGCGGGCTGACGAGAGCGGGCGCGGGCAGGACAGGCGGCGCGCGCGAATAAGAAATTCAGGGTCGAAAGCAAAAGGGGTAAGAGGCAATGAGCATGACAATGATTGTCGGTGCCATTCTGCTGTTGCTGCTCGGAATCGTGTTCGGCTATATCGCTGGCGGCGGCGCGTCGGCCGCTGAGCCCGAGCCGGCGCCGAAGCCGAAGCCGGCGCGCAGGGACACAGCCAAAACGACGCGCAAACCGGCCGCGAGAAAGTCATCCGGCTCCAGGGCGGCCAAGGACGATCTGAAGAAGATTTCCGGCGTCGGACCGGCGATCGAGAAAAAACTCAACGCCATGGGCGTGAAGAATTACAAGCAGATCGCGGCATGGAAAAAGGCGGACATCGACAAGGCCGATGAAAAGCTGAACTTCAAAGGCCGGATCCAGCGCGAGAATTGGGTTGCGCAGGCCAAGACCCTTGCCGGCGGCGGCGAAACGGAATTTTCGCGCCGTCAGAAGAAATAGCGGACGCCAACCCCGCGGACGGGACTTGTTGCGCGGGGACGGGTCGGGGCAGTATGGGTGCGATGAGGGCGCGCTGGCCAGTGCCTGCGGACGCGATATAGTGCGGGATTATTGAAAGGGTAGGGCGATGGCGGATGATCACGACGACGACTTCGAACTTGGCAGTGTTTTCAAGGTGGCGATTTTAATCGGGGTTGCCGTCCTTGTCTCGGGATTTGGCGGCTTGTTGCTGCAGGTCATATAGAGGGGTTCCGGCGCAGCATCAGGGCAACAGAAAAACCCCTCAGGCAGCGGCAGGCGAATCAAATTGACTGGAGGCGGGCCCTGGAATCGAACCAGGACCTCGGGCTTTGCACACCCGCGCGTTCCCATTTCGCCAGCCCGCCGTCCGCCAAATATAGCGCGCGATCACGATTTCGTGAGCTTCATCTGAGGGCAGGGTTAATTCCAGGCCCTCATGTGGCGCGGCGGAAGACAGCCAAGAAAAGCCCTCATGCGGCGCAACGGCAGGGTCGCCAAAAAACGCCCGATATGGCGCGGCGGCGGAGCCGGCGGGACGAACTAGCGCTTGACGTTCGCCCACGAACCCGGCTCAGTCCCCGGCGTCATGTGGGACTGGGAACTGAGCATTATCGTTTTTGCGGTGTTCGCGCTGGCCGGCTTTGTCAAGGGCGTCATCGGTATGGGCCTGCCGACTGTATCGGTGGCGCTGCTGGTGCTTGCCGTCGGGGTTCGCGAAGCCCTGGCGCTGATGCTGATCCCCTCGATCGTCACCAACATCTGGCAGGCGTCATCGGGCAGGCATTTCAAGGCGCTGATGGCGCGGTTGTGGCCGTTATTTGCGGCTGCCGCCCCGGCGATCTGGTTTGGCGCCGGCATTCTGGCAAAGGCCGATGCGCTGCTGCTCTCGGCTTTTTTCGGTTGCATGCTGGCGCTTTATGCCGGTCTGGCGCTGGTTCGGGCAACGGTGCCCGAACCGGGGCGGCATGAAGGGTGGCTGACGCCGCTTGTGGGCGCGACGACAGGGTTGATCACGGGGCTAACGGGCTCTTTCGTCGTGCCGGCTGTCCTCTATCTCCAGGCGCTCGGCCTGTCCCGCGACGCGCTGGTGCAGGCGATGGGCATTTCCTTCACAATATCCACCGCGCTGCTCGGCGTCGCGCTGGCCGGTCATTCGCTGCTCCCTCAGGATCTGGGGTTGCTGTCGGCGGCAGCACTTGTCCCCAGCGCGGCTGGTATGGTGGTCGGTCAGTGGGTCCGAAAGCAACTTTCCGAAGAACGGTTCCGGCAGGTGTTTTTCTCCGCCCTGCTCATTCTGGGAATTTGGCTCGCAACGCGAATTTTCTTTTTTTGAGCTATTGCGACGCCCAGACGATCCGCGCCATCCAGTCGATCCGGTTGAGCGGGAGAACCAGATTGGCATGGTCGGGATTAAGCGATGCGAGCTCGACCGTCTTGGCCGTGCGCCGAACCAGTATCTTGGCCATGACTTCTCCCTCGAGGGTACGTGCCACGACCCGGTCGCCGCGCCGCACTCCGGAGTTGGGAGATACAACAAGAATATCCCCCTCGCGGTATAGCGGGAGCATGCTGTCGCCGGTAACCTCCAGGGCATAGGCGTTTTCGTCGCTCACCTCGGGGAAGCGGATTTGTTCCCAGCCGCCGCCGACGGGGAAACCGCCATCATCGAAGAATCCGCCGCCGCCGGCCTGGGC
>JAJFHO010000138.1 GCA_021775575.1 Hyphomicrobiales bacterium | reverse complement strand
CGTCACCCTGACGCAGGTCAGGGTCCATCACTCGGTCTTACGGTTGGCGATCGGAGGGAGTGTCCCGTTAATGAGTGTGCGTGATCCGTTTCCGGAAGTGCAAAACGCCCGCTGCGATCAACACAGCGGGCGTTTTGGGATTCGTGAGCTGCAGCCTCTCGGCCACCAGCCCAACTACATTCCGGCGAACCAGTCGCCGAGGCTGACGGAAACACCCGCCTGAACCTGATGGTAGTTCAGTTCAATACTGTGAGCGGCAGCGCCAATGCCCCCATTGACCCTGGCTGCAAAGCTCTCGTCGCCGAGATCCGTCCAGCGATACTCGACAAAGGCAGACAGCCAGTCGTTGAAGGCATATTCAACACCACCACCAACGGTGTAACCCGCCAGCCAGCGTTTGTTGGAGTTAAAGGGGACGCCGAAGCCAATCGCCGAATGATCAACGTTTGCCATGGCCCCGCCACCGGTTACATAGAAAAGCGCGCGGTCAACGGTAATCCCCATCTTGATCCGCAACGACGCGGTAAATTCTGTGTCGGTTCGAAATGCGAAGCCGGGAGCAAACACCTGCCCATCGTCCAAATCCGTAAAATTCACATCGCCGACAATACCAAAAACGACGTCATCATTTTGCCAGTTGTAGCCCACGTGACCACCGCCAATCACGCTATCGGGTTCCAGCTCAATAAATGTACCGGGACCGGGTGAGACAAGATCATAATCACCATGCGCATAGCCCACCTGGCCGCCAACATAGAGGCCGCGCCAGTCATGCGGGCCCTGCATCATGTCGCCGAAGAGATCGGCGGATTTTGCCCCGTTCACAGGCGCCAACGCCAAAAGCACAGCCAGTGCGGTGCTGCCGAGCAGGCATTTTCTGGATGAGTTCGTCATTGTCGCTTCCCCTTCAATGCCCGCGCAGGCTTTCCTGAATCTGCTGCGGGCAGAATCTCGCCCCTAAAGTGCGGTAATTGTTCTCCTCGTTCAAGCTGGAATCCGCTGTTATGCAGAATTCTGTATGGCGCTGCATATGGGCAACAGGGGGGCTTTCTTTGCGCTCACGGCAATCGCCTTTGGCGACGGCTCCGCGGGGGCGCCCTTCGGGCGGCGGCCGCTTGGCCTTGCCTCGCTGCGCTCGGTGATGGGGTGTCCTGCGCCGCCTCATTTTCAGTCGTCACTCTGTCAGTCCGCAAACCCGGCCTTGCAAAAGCCTTCTGCCCAGCGTGCCGAATCCCGGGTCTGCTCATAGGGCAGAAAGGTCAGCAGATAGTCGCGGTCAACCTCCGGAAATTTCTCCCGGATGCGTGTCACCGCGTGTTCGGCTTCCTTCTCCAACCCGAGGAGTGCGGCGCTTGCGGCAGCGGCGGCAAGTGCGGGAAGATGGTCCGGCTTGTCGTGCAGGGCTGTTTGCGCCCACGTCAGGGCCTCGCGGTCGTCACCGGCGGTGAAGTGTGCATGTGCCATGGCCGACTGCATCTGGAAGATCATCGGATCCTGCGGGCTGAGCTGCAGCGCCCGGCCGATGTGATCAAGTCCGGTTTTGCTGTTCCCGAGCCAGACATTGAGCCAACCGTCACCATACCATGCCCAGGCAAGGTTGGGATTGAGCGTCAGCGCCCGTTTTGTCAGGGCGGCCCCGGCGGCAACGTCTCTCACGACGAAGCCCAGGGCCAGGCCGGCCGTGCAAAGCGCCAGAGCGTCGCTGCGGCCAAGCAGAGCCGCGCGTCTGGCAAGGCGTTCGGCTTCGGCTGTTTCCTCCGGCCCGACGGCCGATGGTTGAAGCACCAGGCGCTGATTGATGCATCGCGCCGCCATACCGTAGGCCGCCGCATATTCCGGGTCGACTTCAATGGCCTGATAGAAGTGTTTCATGGCCTCAGCGTTTTCTTCTCTGAGCCAAAGATGGAACGCGGCCATGCCGCGCAGAAAAAAATCGTAGGCATCAAGACTGTCCGTTGGTTTGTGCCTCACGCGTTCGATCTCTGCGAGTTCCAGTTTCGGGGCAATGGCGCCGACCACGCTTGACGTCACCTGATCCTGCAGGTCGAAGATGTCCTCCAGGCTGCCGTCATAACGGTCGGCCCAGAGATGGGCGCCGGTCGCGGCGTCGATAAGCTGGCCGGTTATACGCACCCTGCCGCCGGCTTTGCGGATGCTGCCTTCGAGCACATAACGGACCCCCAGATCACGCCCGATTTCCTTCACGTCGACGGCGCGCCCCTTGTAGATGAAGCTCGAATTTCGGGCGATGACGAACAACCAGGGCATGCGCGACAGGGCGGTGATGATGTCTTCAACCACGCCGTCGGCAAAATACTCCTGCTCCGGGTCACCCGACATATTGTCGAACGGCAAAACCGCTATGGAGGGCTTGTCCGATCCGGGCCGGGAGGCATCGCCTGCAGCTGCCTTGGGCACTGTCTGCACTGTCTGGGCTGGCGCGGGCGACCATTTCCAGATCCGCACCGGACGGTCGATATTCTTGACCTCCTGACTTCCGCCATCCTCAAACTGCAGGGTGAGGCGGTCGCGCACCTGTTCGTGCACCGCATCCGAGATGCACATGCCGCCCGGTTCCGACAGGCCTTCAAGGCGCGCAGCGACATTGA
>JAJFHO010000137.1 GCA_021775575.1 Hyphomicrobiales bacterium | reverse complement strand
TGATTGGGGAGAAATCCGCATCCCGTCCCTTCGCCGCATTGAGTCTTCCGGGCGCGGGCGTTAAACAGGCGCGAACAGGACCTGTTCCATGCAAAAGGATGATTCCATGAGCCAGGCGGAAACGGTCGCGGGCAGCGCGGCCAAATGGGTCTATCTGTTCGGCAAGGGCGTTGCCGACGGTACCGCGGAAATGCGGGAACTGCTCGGTGGCAAGGGCGCCAACCTGGCCGAGATGGCCAATCTCGGCCTTCCCGTCCCGCCCGGTTTCACGATCACGACGGAGGTTTGCACCGCCTATTACGACAATGGCGAAAAATTGCCCGATGGCCTCAAGGTCCAGGTCGATCAGGGGCTGGCGATGGTCGGCGAAACGGTCGGGTCGACATTCGGCGACAAGGACAAGCCGCTGCTCGTGTCGGTGCGTTCGGGCGGCCGCGCCTCGATGCCGGGGATGATGGACACGGTCCTCAATCTCGGACTGAATGACGAGACGGTGGAGGCGGTCGCGGAACGTTCAGGAGACCGCCGCTTTGCCTATGACAGCTACCGCCGCTTCATCCAGATGCATTCCGACGTGGTTCTCGGCGTCGATCATCACCTGTTTGAGGACATTCTGGAAAATTACAAGAATCTGAACGGTCATTCCCTGGATACCGACCTCTCAGTCGAAGACTGGATCAGCCTTGTCGGCGAATATAAGGACTGCGTGGAGCGGGAGCTGGGCGAGCCCTTCCCGCAGGATATTCATGAGCAGCTCTGGGGTGCGATCGGGGCGGTGTTCGGGTCCTGGCAGAACAACCGCGCCAAGACGTACCGCCGCCTGCATCATATCCCCGACGACTGGGGGACAGCGGTCAACATACAGGCGATGGTGTTCGGCAATCTGGGCGAGACCAGCGCCACCGGTGTCGCCTTTACACGCAACCCCTCGACCGGCGTCAAAGAACTTTACGGCGAGTTTCTGGTCAACGCGCAAGGGGAAGACGTGGTGGCGGGCATCCGCACGCCGCAAAGCCTCACGGAAGCGGCGCGCGAGGAAATCGGCGACGACAAACCCTCGCTCGAAGCGCTGATGCCGGAGGTCTTCGCGGAGTTCACCGCCGTTTACGAAAAACTCGAGGCGCGCTACCGCGACATGCAGGATGTCGAGTTCACGATCCAGGACGGCAAGCTCTGGATGCTGCAGACGCGCGCAGGCAAACGCACCGCGAAGGCGGCGCTCAGGATCGCCATCGACATGGCGGAGGAAGGGCTGATCAGCGAAGAAGAAGCCATTATGCGGGTCGATCCGTTGCAGCTCGATTCGCTGCTGCATCCGATGATCGACCCCGACGCGGAGAAACATCTGATCGCCAATGGCCTGCCGGCCTCTCCGGGCGCGGCGTCGGGCGCGATCGTGTTCAACTCCGACGAAGCCGAAAAACTGGCGGGTCAGGGCAATGACATCATCCTGGTCCGGATCGAAACCAGCCCGGAAGATATTCACGGCATGCATGCCGCGAACGGTATCCTGACGACGCGCGGCGGGATGACCAGCCACGCGGCCGTGGTGGCGCGGGGTATGGGCCGTCCTTGCGTTTCCGGCGCGGGGTCGATCCGCATCGACTACGCCAAGGAAATCATGATCGCCGGCGGCGAGACCCTCAAGAAGGGCGACCGTATCACTGTCGACGGGTCCATGGGCGAAGTGCTGCTCGGCGACGTTGCCATGCGCCAGCCGGAACTGACGGGTGATTTCGCAACGCTGATAGGGTGGGCCGACAAGGTGCGCCGGCTTGGCGTGCGGGCCAATGCCGACACGCCGCGCGATGCCAGACAGTCGCGCGAATTCGGTGCGGAGGGCATCGGACTATGCCGCACCGAGCATATGTTTTTCGATCACGACCGGATCATCGCGGTACGGGAGATGATCCTCGCGGACGACGAGGCCGGACGGCGCGTCGCACTCGACAAGATATTGCCAATGCAGCGCGCCGATTTCACCGAGCTGTTTGAGATCATGGCGGGATTGCCGGTCACCATCCGGTTGCTCGATCCGCCGCTGCACGAGTTTCTTCCTCATGAAGACGGGGAACTGGCCGAAGTTGCTGAAGCTATGGGAACGACGGTGGAGAAGCTGAAATACCGGGTGGCGGGGCTGAAAGAGTTCAATCCGATGCTCGGCCATCGCGGCTGCCGCCTTGCGATCACTTATCCGGAGATCACCGAAATGCAGGCCCGCGCTATCTTCGAAGCGGCCGCGGCGGCGGGCAAGAAGACCGGCAAACCCGTCGAGGCGGAAGTGATGGTGCCGCTGATTGCCACGCGGCGGGAATTCGATCTGTTGCGCGATCGTATCGTCGCCATTGCCGATGAAGTCCAGAAGACGACCGGCGAGGCTCTGAACTATTCCGTCGGCACGATGATCGAATTGCCGCGCGCCTGCCTGAAGGCGGATGAGATCGCTGAAACAGCGGAGTTTTTCTCCTTTGGCACCAACGATCTAACGCAGACGGTCTATGGCCTGAGCCGTGACGATTCGGCCAGTTTCCTTGCCGACTACACCGCGAAGGGCATCTTCGAAGTCGATCCGTTTGTCTCTATCGACGAGGAAGGTGTCGGCGAACTCGTCGAGATTGGCATCGCGCGCGGCCGCAAGACACGGCCCGGCATCAAGCTCGGTATTTGCGGTGAGCATGCCGGTGATCCGTCCTCGATCGCCTATTGCCACCGGATAGGGCTCGATTACGTCTCCTGTTCACCATTCCGTGTGCCGGTTGCACGCCTTGCCGCCGCACAAGCGGCGCTTAGCGAAAGAGACGCCGCTTCTTAACCCTATTTGGTCCGAAAAACCGCTGATTCCAAGGGTTTCGCTTACCACATTTTGTCCACAGTTTGTGCGCAAAATGCGTAATGGTTGCTGAAGTTGCAATCTGGCACTCCGGTGGGATTAAGAGTCACGTAATCCTTTTCCTGCCTAATTATTGTTGATCAACAGTAGGGGATTGTCCGTACGGCGAGGGGGTCTTGCCGTCCGGGTGAGGGAAGTCAACGGCTCTGTTCGTGGGCCTGCTTTCCGAGTTAGAAAAAAGTACTGGGTATTCTCTCGGATGAGTTTTCGCTCGACTAGCCGTAAAGGGCTCGCCGCATTAGGCGTCCTCGCACCTGTTTTGGGGGGTGGCTATTATGCCGCCGACCCCGACAATTTCAATGTCGCCACCGAAGCCGAGGCGCACGCCATGGCATTTGCGTTTTCCGATCACGCCAGATCGCTGCCGGTGTCGCGCGAGGCGCAGCCGCCACGCATACCGCGCGGTGCGGCGCGTCTTTTCGCATTACCCGCCAAGGGGCCGCGCGCGGACCGTTATCCTGCGCTCGCACAGGAGTCGAAGCCGGCAAAGGGCGCGATGCAGCTTGCGTCGCTCGGCGGTTATAATGGGGACATAACTGGCGCAATACCGAGGGAAAGCGCGCATCGCGGAACTGTCGACAGGTCGCAAAAGGCCGACCGCGCATTGCCGCCGCCAACCAAAGCGACGGCGACAATGCAATACAAGGTCGAGAGCCCGCCCAGTTCATCGTTGTTTCTGGCTTCGCTGATCAGCCCGCAGTCATACAATTTTCCCGGTATGGAGGGGGAGAAGAAGGACGCACGCGAGGCTGATAAATCCGAAGGTCCCACCAAGTTGCCGCGCGGGCTGGCATTCCAGGGCGAAACCGAAAATGAATATCAGGCGCGCCAGCGCCGATGTCTGGCGACCGCGATCTACTTCGAGGCGCGCGGAGAACCAGAATCCGGTCAGCTGGCGGTTGCTCAGGTCGTGATGAACCGGGTGCGAAGTTCAATTTATCCCGACACGATTTGCGGCGTCGTCTTCCAGGGGCAACGGCAGCGCAAGGGTTGCCAATTCTCCTTCACCTGCGACGGTCACGCAGACATCCCGCGTGAAAAGGGGCAGTGGTTGCTGTCCAACCGGCTGGCGAAAAAGGTTCTCAACAAAGAAGTCTGGCTTCCCGAAATCGGCCATGCCACCCATTATCACGCGACCTATGTGAAGCCCGGCTGGCGCCGTCAGATGCATCACGTCAAGAAGGTCGGACGCCACATATTCTACCGCGTCCGTTATCCGCAGATCGACGACGTCCTCAAGTCGGACCAAAATCAAGAGACAAGTCTAGCGCTGCGGAAGAGTGGGTAAGGGCGCCTGAGGAAATCAGGTCGACGCCCGTCTCCGCGATCGCGCGCACCGTCTCCAGAGTCACGCCGCCC
Organism: Hyphomicrobiales bacterium; assembly: GCA_021775575.1. Classification (GTDB taxonomy): domain Bacteria; phylum Pseudomonadota; class Alphaproteobacteria; order Rhizobiales; family Methyloligellaceae; genus JAJFHO01. The sequence continues at coordinate 9,574 of JAJFHO010000137.1, read as the reverse complement.
GAGGCCTCGGTAATCATCGCGCCCTTGGCGCGTTTCACGGCGTCGGCGAGTGTGGCGGTATCCATATTGTCCAGCAGCACGGCGTCGACAGGATGTTTCAACACCTCGTCGAGTTGTTCCAGCGTATCGACCTCAATCTCGATCTTGACCAGGTGGCCAACATGGGTCCGGGCGCGTTCGATTGCGTTTGCAATCCCGCCGGCGGCCACGATGTGGTTATCCTTGATCAGTACTGCGTCATAGAGACCGAAGCGGTGATTCATGCCGCCACCGGCGCGTACGGCATATTTTTCGAAAGCGCGCAGACCCGGCGTCGTCTTTCGGGTGCAGCAGATACGCGCACCGGTACCCTCCACGGCGTGGACATAGCGGGCCGTGGCCGTTGCGATGCCGCTCAGATGACAAAGAAAATTGAGCGCGACCCGCTCCGCCGTCAACAGCGCGCGGTCCTTGCTACGGATACGCGCGACAATGTCGCCGGCTTCCGCGTCCCCGCCATCGTCGATCATAACCCCGAAACGCGCATCATGATCGAATGAGCGGAAAGCGGCTTCGGCGAATTGCAGTCCGGCGATGCGTCCGGACGCGCGTGCGACGATGGCGGCGTCGGCGTAATTCGGTTTTCCCGACCAGTCCAGCGTCGCCAATGTTGTGATATCGCCGGCCTGCCCCAGATCCTCATCAAGCGCCGCACTGACCGCGCGGTAGACTTGATACTGGGGCAACTGGCCGAGAGGCGGCAGGGCGCTCATGTGCCGAATTTCGCATGCACGACGTTGGCGTTCGCGCCATGGGCGCGTTCCACTTCCTCCGTGATTGCGTCTATGTCGTTCAGGGTATGAAAACTTCTTTGCGCCCAGTCTTTGCGCGGACGCGGATAATCGGTGCGGAAATGACCGCCCCGGCTTTCTTCGCGCGCATAGGCCGCCGCGGCAACGAAGCGGGAGGCGAGGGCCATATTGCGCACCGACAAGGGCGTCGCTTCGTCTTTCTCAATTTCGCTCAATTGCCTGAGCGCCTCCGCCAACCCGTCGCGGTCACGCATGACGCCGACATACCCGGTCATGATCCGGCGCAGCCGGGAGATCTGATCAAGAGAAGTTGCTTCGGTTTGACCGCTTCTTGCTTCTTCCCGCGCAATGGCATGTTCGGGCGGTAGTTGGCCGGCAAGTGTATCGGTGAGGTCAGCCGCGATACGTGCGCCGAACACGACCGTTTCGAGCAGCGAATTGGATGCCAGACGGTTCGCGCCGTGGGCGCCTGTCGATGCTACTTCACCGCACGCCCATAATCCGTCGACTGCCGTGCGGCCGTTCGCGTCAGTGAGAACGCCACCCATGTGATAATGGGCGGCTGGCGCAACGGGGAGCGGCTGCGACAGCGGATCAATGCCTTCCGATTTGCATGTCTCGTAAATGGTTGGGAAAGCTTCCGGGAAGCGGTCGCCAATCGCTTCGCGGCAATCGAGAAACGTGCCGCGTCCGGCCTGAATCTCACTCTGAACGGCCCTGGCGACTATATCGCGCGGTGCAAGCTCGGCGTCCGGGTGCACACCGACCATGAAGCGTTTACCGTCGGTGTTGATCAATGTCGCGCCTTCACCGCGCAGAGCTTCGCTTGCCAGCGGAGCGGGATCGCGTCCGATATCGAAAGCGGTGGGATGAAACTGGACGAATTCAGCATCCGCTATCACCGCACCGGCACGCGCCGCCATGGCGATTCCGTCGCCGCGCGCATGGGCAGGGTTGGTTGTAACCGCGTAAAGCCGGCCGATACCGCCAGAGGCCAGGACGACCGCCCGGGCGGACAGGACTTTCGGTTTTCTGGAAGCCTTGTTCGTTATCGGCACGATCGAGACGCCGGTGACACGTCGCGCCGATGTGATCAGATCTTGCGCCCTATAGCCTTCGATTACTCGTATCGACGGCGTTTTGCGGGCCGCCTCGGTCACCGCGTCCATGATCGCCTTGCCGGCCATGTCGCCCTTGACCCGGACGATGCGCCGCACACTGTGGGCGGCTTCGCGGGAGAGTTTGAGACGGCCTTCCAAATCCTTGTCGAAGGGAACGCCGAAGCTCAGCAAATCCTCGATCCGTTCGGCCGCTTCCGATGCCAGCAGCCGCGCCATCTTTCCCTCGACGATTCCCGCACCCGCCCGGATCGTGTCTTGGGTATGGGCCTCGGGGCTGTCGCCGTCGCTGACCGCCGCCGCTATGCCGCCCTGCGCCCAGCCGCTCGAAGTACCTTTCCCGAGCGGTTCCGCGGAGATCACTGTCACCGGAAGGGGCGCGAGCTTGAGCGCGGTGAACAGACCGGCCAGTCCGGAACCGACGATGACAATGTCGCCGCGGAAAGCTGACATGGCGCAAACCCCCTCCGACGAGCCGGCAAGCCGGCCCTAGGTTTTCAGATTGACCATCCGTTCGACGGCGGCCCGCGCCCGATCTGCGATTTTCGGATCGATCACGACCTCGTGCTGCATATAGACGAGCGAATCGAGGATCCTCGGCAGCGTGATCTTTTTCATATAGGGGCACAGGTTGCAGGGGCGGATGAACTCCACGCCTGGCGTCTCGACCGCTACATTGTCGCTCATCGAGCACTCGGTCACCATCAGCGCCTTCTTCGGGCGATTGGTCTTGACCCAGTTGATCATGCCGCTGGTGGAGCCGGTGAAATCGGCTTCCGCCAGAACGGCCGGCGGGCATTCGGGATGGGCGATGATCTTGATGCCAGGCTCGTTCTCGCGCATCTGCCTGAGTTCTTCGGGCGTGAAGCGCTCATGCACGATGCAGTGGCCTTTCCAGGCGATGATCTCGACGTCGGTCTGGGTCGCGACATATTTGGCGAGATATTCGTCCGGCAGGAACAGCACTCTGGGTACGCCAAGGGATTCGACAACCTGCACAGCGTTGGACGAAGTGCAGCAAATGTCAGTCTCGGCTTTTACTTCAGCCGAAGTGTTCACATAGGTGACGACCGGCACACCGGGATAAGATTCTTTGAGCGCGCGAACGTCGGCGCCCGTGATGGAATCCGACAGCGAGCAGCCGGCCTTTAAGTCAGGGATAAGGACAGTCTTTTCCGGATTGAGGAGTTTCGATGTCTCGGCCATGAAATGAACGCCGCACTGGACAATCACTTCGGCGTCGCTCTCGGATGCCTCCTTGGCGAGCTGCAGCGAATCGCCAACTACGTCGGCAATGCAGTGGAATATTTCCGGCGTCATATAATTATGCGCCAGAATGACCGCATTGCGTTCCTTCTTGAGCTTGTTGATAGCCTTCACGTAGGGCGCGAATGCCGGCCACTCTATCGGTGGAACGACCGAGGAAATCCGCTTATAGGCAGGTTCCATTTCCCGGGCCAGTTCAGGCGTGTAGTCGAGCTCCGGCATGTCCAGAACGCCAAGTTTTTTCGCCGCGTCCGAAAGGCTCGTGGGAGTGTTGAGAGTGGCCATTTTATTCTCCTTCGAGGGAGCATTCCTATATATGCTCATTATGAGTATATATAGGGCGTTAAAACATCCGGCACAAGGCCGGCTCACAGGATGCATCTCCGAGCATCCGTCTCACACGAGGGCAATATAGAGATTAGGAGGCTATTTTACCAGAGTTGAAATCGTCGCAGCAGGGGTAGCTGCGTATTCCGGTGCTCCCGCTGGGAAAATGCCGCCAGCGCGCGGCCTCCGGCGCAAGGATGAAAGCGGGCAGGGCGTAAGCACTGTTTTCTCACCGGAAGCACTTGGATTTCCGTATCTGTTCTGGAGCAGAATCTGCTATTGGAGCCGATATGTCCGATCCCATCGTGCTTGTGCTGGCTGTCCTCGGGACGCTCATTATTCTTCCCATCGCCGCCATGGTTGGCACATCGCGGCTCCGCAAGCGTGTCCATGCGCTTGAAAAGGAAATCAAAACGCTTCGCCAGCGCGTGGGCGAGGGGCCGCCGCCCGATAGCCAGGAGTATGGGAGCGATATCCCCGCGGCCGCGCATAAGCCGGACGTGAAAGATGATGAGCCACGAGACGAAGACGACGAGCCGGTTGTCGAGGTGCCGCCGGAGCAGGCCGAGGCGGACACTGGCGACCGGTCCGGGTGGCGACCACAAATTGCGCTCTCCTCGATTGGTAATAGAGCCGGCATTTCCCGGCCCGCCCCGTCGCCGGACAAAATGGAACAGGCGCTGGGCACCAAATGGACCGTTTGGATCGGCGGTCTGGCGCTTGCCCTCGGTGGCATATTCCTGGTGCGATATACGATCGAGGCCGGTTTGCTGGGACCAGGCGTACGTATTGCGCTGGGAGCGCTGTTTGCCCTCTGTCTGGCGATCGCGGGGGAATATACCCGGCGCAATGACGTCACCGCCGATCTTGCCGGTGTCCCGAGCGCCTATATTCCAGGTGTCCTGACAGCGGCCGGAGTGCTGAGCGGCTTTGCAACGATTTATGCAGCTTACGCGCTCTACGATTTCCTGCCGCCGCTGCTGGCCTTTATACTGCTTGCGGCCTGTTCATTTGCAGCCCTGTCCGCATCCTGGCTGCACGGGCCCGGCCTGGCCGCCATGGGCCTCGTTGGCAGCTACGCAACGCCCGCACTCGTCGCCACGCAAGCGCCCAAAGCCTGGCCGCTGTTCATCTATCTCCTTTTCGTAACGGGTGCGTCCTACTTCGCGGCACGGCTCAAAGGCTGGTTGTGGCTTGCGATATCGGCAACGGCGGGCTCCGTCGCATGGGGCTTGTTATGGCTTGCGGAAAACTGGGGTGTTGGCGACATCTTCCCCATGAGCTTCTTCATCCTGACGCTCATGGCCATGTCCGCCTATTTCCTTGCCTATGCGACCGGAGAAGAAACGCAATCAGACCCGGGCGAGACGAAGGACTTGGCATTGGGACAGATGGACTGGGTCGCTTCGGGCGTCCTTGCTGCCATCACATTCCTTGTCATGCCAGCTGTCAGACAAGAGGCTTACTCCATACCCTCGCTTCTGCTTCTCGGTGCGGCGACGCTGGCATTGTTCGCCACCGCGTGGCGTTGGCAAAACCTCTCCGCGCTCGTCGTCTGGTCCGCTGCCCTGTTTGGCGCGATCTATCTGATCTGGCATATACCTCAGCTTGTCGCCGCCACACCATTCGAGGCATATCTGGATGCTGCTCGCGTATCGCCGCCCGAGCTCTGGACGTTTCTGGGCGTCGGCGCCGTTTTCGCCACGGGCTTCACGGCGGCAGGCTTCGCGAGGACAATGCAGGGCGCAAGCCATCCGTTCTGGATGCTCACCTCGGCAACAGTCCCAATCATCATATTTGCCTATGCCTATCTGCGCGCGACCAACTTCGAGCAGGACGTTCCCTTCGGACTTGTCGGGTTGGCGATGGCAGCTCTTTATGTAGGCGTCAGCGATGTCATGTTCCGCAAGGGAGAAGACGAAGTTTGGGGGTGGCGTTCCGGCTGTTACGCGGCGGCGGCAGTTATCTCTCTGGCGCTCGCTTTCACAATCCTGCTGGAGAAAGGCTGGCTCACTATCGCCCTCGCGCTGGTATGCCCGGGGCTGGGCTGGGTAGCGCTCAAACGCCCGGTACCGGGCCTGCGCTACCTCGCAGCCGGCATGGCCGTCATAGTTATGGCACGGCTCATCTTCGACCCGGTGATTGTGGGTGGCTCGCCCGGCTCCACACCAATTTTGAACTGGCTGCTCTATGGCTACGGAGTGCCGGCGGCAGCCTTCGTCGGCGCCTCCCTGCTGTTCCGCCAGCAAGCAGACGACAGGTCCGTCCAGATACTCGAGGCGGCCGGTATCTTGTGCATCGTCGCGCTGGTCGGCCTGCAGATCCGTCACCTTCTGAACGACGGCAATGTGTATTCACACAGCTTCGACCTTTGGGAGTTGAGCATCCACTCGATTTCCATGCTCGGCCTCGCTATCGGTCTGCAGCGGCTCTATGATCGCACCAATCGGATTACCGTCGAGTGGGCTGGCGCCATACTCGGAATGGCCGGACTTGCCGCAATCCTGCTCGGCCATCTTCTTCTGTTGAATCCCGTCTTCACCGGCGACTCAATCGGGGAGAGCCGGTTCTTTAATCTGCTGCTCCTCGCCTATGTTGTGCCCGCGTTGCTCTGTTGTGCATTATACTGGGTGTCTTATGGCCGCCGCCTGGAGCGCTATGTCACGGCCATCGGCGCGACGGCGCTGCTTCTCATTCTCGCCTACCTCTCTCTGGAAAACAGGGCTCTGTTCCACGGGGCCATATTGCGGGGCGGCCTGACAAGCGACGCGGAGTGGTACGCTTATTCCGCAATCTGGCTGCTCTACGGCATAGGTCTGCTCGGCGCCGGTATCGTCACCGGCATGGCTGCCCTGCGCTACGCCTCGCTCGCCATGATCATCCTGACTGTCGGCAAGGTGTTTCTGGCCGACTTGTCGCATTTGTCTGGCATCTTGCGCGCGCTGTCCTTCATCGGCCTGGGAGCCGTCCTGATCGGCATCGGCTATTTTTATCAGCGCTTCGTGTTTCCCCATGCGCCGGAGCCTCGTGAGGAGGCCGAAGAGGCATAAGCCTTGCCCGATTGCACCTCATTGCTTTGTCAATTGCCGTCGTCAGCAACGAGTTCGAGCTGCTCTGCCAGTGTCAGCGCCGTGGGCATATGCGCTTCAACGATATCCTGCTCGTTCCGCCCAACATGCCGGTCTATGCGACGGGCGGAAACGCTTGGGAAATGACGCGCAGGAACGAGACGTAACAATGCTCTTGCGAGGCGTTAATTCGCCGCAATCATCAACTGCTGTTGGGGAACTGGAACGCGGAAAGAAATAGCTCTCACCTTTGTCCGCTGGTAGCCTAATTGATCCAGCCAATACAGTAATTGATGCAAATCAAAGAATTTTGATCTGCATCAATGCGCCGCACCAACAGATGCTCCAGAAAAGCCGCTCGCAGTGAATCTGCATATTTGGCCGCTTCATCCAGTTCCTCAACGAGGGGGGCTGGTTGACGGAGAGGTCGATTATTGCCCGAAGCCTGCGGAGTGCTTCATTGAGGGAGGCCGAGGAAGAATGGACTCGAAAATTTCCGCTTGTCGCGAACTTTTCCGAATTTCACCTTGCTCGGAAGGTCATTTCAATTGTCCGAGGGGGCAGGAAATGCACGCAAGACGTCACTTGCACGGTGCTAGAAATTCACCGCTGCAGGTAGGCGACTGGGTCAGGAACCACATTTTTGCGAAGTCGGATATTTTCGAGAATGGCCTCGAAAAAGATTTCAGCAAGTCATCGATTCCGGTCTCGTATGGTTCTGGGATGCCAGGACCCTGTGCAATCTCTCAGTGCCGTATATGCCACTACCTTTATTTTTCAAACCACGCTCACTGACAAAAGAGGAACCGAAATGCCAGCAAGAAATCAAGAACAATGGGAGAAAAAACCTGATTTGAAATTAGGTGAATGGGTGGATAGCCGGATTTATTCCGACGAGGAAATCTTTGAGGACGAGCTTCGCAATATCTGGAAAAAGGCCTGGATTCCGCTGATGCATGAATCCGAGTTGCCGGAGCCCTTTGACTTCCGAACCGCCATTATCGCCCGCGAGCCGGTTATCGTGGTTCGTGGACCTGACAACAAGATCCGGGCTTTCCTGAATGTCTGCCCGCATCGGGGCATGGCTGTCGACCGCCGTCCCGCGGGAAGTTTCCTGACGGGCGAACCATCGGGCAATGCCAAGCACATGACTTGCATGTTCCATGGCTGGCAGTTCGACATGAACGGGAACTGCGTGGAAATCCCGCGTGAGAATGCCGGCTACCAGGGGCGTGTGACCAAGGAAGGCCAAGGGCTGCGCCGGCTACGCTGCGAGACCAAATACGGCGGTATCGTCTGGGTGTGCCTGGACGACAAGGTCGATTGCGATGTGGAGGGCTGGACCGGGGGATGCCTCGATTGCATCAAGGACTCGCTCGATGAAGAGCCGCTCGAGATCTTCCATTATCACAAGGCGATCATCGACTGTAACTACAAGCTGTGGCACGACACCAACAGCGAATTTTACCATGACTATATGCACTATCATAACCGCATCACCGGCTTTGATGATGGCTATTTTGCCCGCAAATGCGCGGCCTTCGACAACGGTCATGTCAATGTCGGCACCTTCACCGTCAACTATGGTGAATATGAAGTGGCTGACGATCGTGGCGATCTGACCTTCCCGCATCTGCCGCCCAACAACTGGTACATGGTCGACATGTTCCCGGGCGTTAACATCAACCTTCGCGGTTCGGCCGTTCGCATGGATCTGATGACGCCGCTCAGCGCAAATAAAGTGATGATCGAATTTCGCGGTCTCGGCCTGAAGAGCGATACTCAGGAAACACGTGAGCGTCGAATTCACCATCACAACACAATCTGGGGTCCGTTTGGCCGGAATCTGCACGAAGACTTGGTGGGTATAGCCGGCCAGGGTGTCACCATGATGCCCAACTCGGAGCCGCGGCGAATTCTGCAGGGCCGTCACGAAGGGCTCTACATCCATGATGAAGTCGGGATGCGCCACTTTTACGAGACCTGGGGCAAGTGGATGGACCGGCTGCCCAGTGACCCGAGCAAAAAATATGAGCCGGGTCTCGTTGTCGGTCCTGAAATGCCGCCGGCCAAGGGAATATCGTCATTCCCCGGCAAGGTTGCAGCCGAGTGACGCATCACAAGGTCCATCGCGCAAAATCCCCGGGCCGGAGTCGGCTCGGGGGGCTTGGCGGTCATAGCGCCGCAAGGGGCCGGCTGCGCAGGAAAAATTTTCGTCTCGCCTGCGAGGCGGCGACGGAACGAAAGATTATGAGGAGCGTTTGATATGAGCACCAATGGAACGGAGATGGTGAAGGACGCCATCTATCAGGCATGTTTGAATCTGGACGAAAAAAAATGGGATGACTGGTTGAACCAATGCGATGACAAATTCCAATATTCTGTCACCGCATTCAGCCCGGAAATCGGCAAGGACATGAAATACCTCGGTCTCAACCATAACGAGCTCAAGGAATATTTCGGCCTTCTGCCAAAACATAATACCGACCACTCGCCGTTGCGGCGTCACGCCACGGTCTATTCGGTGGATGTCGACGATAACGGGAAGACGGCAGAGGCGGTTACGTCTTTCCTGATCACCCAGGAAATGTTCGATGGCGTCAACGCACCATTGGATACGGGTGAAAACCATCTGTTCGTTGTCGGAAAATACCACGACAAGTTTAACATTGATAACGGTCAGGCGGTTTTTACCAAGCGCGAGGCGCGAATCCACACACGTCGCCTGGACAAGGGGTCCCATTGGGTCTTCTAGGCAGTTAAAAGCGGCATGGCGCCGGATGTATATATGTCATCCGGCGCCATGCAACTTCACCCCTGGCTAGCGGTTTCGGCGGCGTCCTGTGCGGATCGGCGCCGTTTTGGTTGGTGAGAGCTGGCCTTGCGTAGCGACATCGTTGCGCATACATCGCCTCTATGGTGTCCACCAGCCGCGCATGTAATCCCGAAATCCTGATTGCCGGCGCGGGGCCGGTCGGCCTCACCACGGCCATCGAGCTGACAC
>JAJFHO010000136.1 GCA_021775575.1 Hyphomicrobiales bacterium | reverse complement strand
CCGCATCGCCGCCGGGCGAGGGCCTGTTGGCGGCAATTCTAGGCTCGAGTTTCATGATGTCGACATCAAGCGAATTGGTCCGCAAAAAGGTGTAATTTCCAACCTGACGGCAAAATGCGTCCAGGTCCATTGTAACGTTGCGGGTGCCGCGGGCATCTGCTTAGGGATGATCGATGCCGAAATCCACCGCGGATAGATAGGGGTGCGCCTCCAATGACGGCAGGCTTGCTGATAGTCTCCATATTCACCGTTGCTTTTGCCATGGTCGCGAAGCGGCTGTCCGGCACCGTGGTCACCGCTCCAATGGTGTTTCTTGCCCTGGGTGTGATGCTTTCCGTGACCGGGCTCCTGCCTCACCAGGAAGCGGAGAAAATTCTCCACCTTGTTGCCGAGATAGCGCTTGTCGTCCTGCTGTTCATCGATGCCGCGCAAATAAACCTGAGCGCGCTGCGAAATCGCCATGTGTGGCCGGTTCGCATGCTTGTTGTCGGGCTGCCGCTTGCTATTGCGCTTGGCACGCTTGCTGCGTTCCCCTTCCTGCAGGCATGGCCGCTCGCGGGCGTCGCTTTGGTCGCCGCGATTCTGGCCCCGACTGACGCAGCCCTTGGTCAGGCGGTGGTCACCAATCCGGTTGTGCCCGACCGGGTCCGAAGAGCGCTGACGGTCGAAAGCGGGCTCAATGATGGTTTGGCACTACCTGCCGTCTTGCTGTTCGCAAGCCTTGCGGCGGAGGCTCTGGAGCCCGAGCAAACCAATTGGCTGATCTTCGGCGCCAAACAATTGTTGCTTGGCCCGGTGGCGGGCGCTGCTGCCGGCGTTATGGGCGGCAAACTGTTCCTGTTCGCGCAAGAGCGCAAACTCACCTCCGAGGCCTATGAGGGCGTTGCCGCGCTGGCGCTTGCCGGTATGGCTTATCTGGGTGCCACCCAGATTGGCGGGAATGGTTTCATTGCGGCATTTGTCGCGGGACTTTGCTTCGGAAACGTCGTCGAGGGACAATGTAAGTTCGTTCTTGAATTTGCTGAAAGTGAGGGGCAACTGCTCACCTGGAGTGCTTTTCTCCTGTTGGGACTGGTGCTCGTGCCTGACGCGATACAGCAGCTGACGCTGACAAATCTGGCCATTATTCTTCTCAGCCTGTTTGTCGTTCGGCCGCTGGCCATCTGGGTATCTCTCCTGGGCACGGACGCCGCACCGGTAACGCGGCTGTTTTTTGGATGGTTCGGGCCGCGCGGGTTGGCGACGGCGTTGTTCGCGCTCCTTATTTTGGAACAGGTGGCGGATGATCTCGCCAAACCGGTGCTGGCTCTCGCCGTCAATGCCGTATGGATCAGCGCCTTGCTGCATGGGCTGAGCGCGGCGCCGTTCGCAAAATGGTACGCGGCCAAAGTCGACGCGATGGGCGAATGTCCCGAGAGCGCGGAAATCGAGAATTCGGCCAAGCCGATCATCACCAGAGATCGGCGATCCTGAACGAATACAAGAAACGGACAATGGCATGAACAAAGTTGCGATAGCAGAATATAGCGCGTTGAAAGATCGCCAGCCCGAATATGCGCTGGTCGGCGAGGTCGACCTCGTCGTCGTCCGCCTCGACGACGAGGTTGCGGTTTTTTATGGCCGTTGCCTCCATCGCGGCGCGCTTATGGCGGATGGTTTCGTCGACGGCGACAATCTTGTTTGCGGCGTGCATTACTGGGATTACCGGCTTGATTCCGGCGTATCGGAATATGCCAACGACGAGGCGTTGAAGAAATTCTCCTCATGGGTGGAAGACGGTGAGGTGCGCATCGATGCCGATGAGATAAACGTTTGGGCACAGGACAACCCTCAGCCCTTCAAGCGCGACGACTATCTCGGCCTCTATGCGGATTCCAGCCACGGAACGCCGGAAGAACCGCTCAACGGCCTGATCCAGAAATATGCCCGCGAGGGGCTGTCGAAGACCGGCCATCATGGCGAAGTTGCCGCCATGGGAGTGCCGCGCGACGAGTTGCCGCTGTGGGACGATATCCAGCTGCTGACGGCGCAGTTGCACCGGCCGCCCCTGCTCGATGAAGCCGGTGTGGGAACCGGTGTCACGATCGGCCCGAATGCGCAGAAGCCGCTCAAACTGGATATCCCGCTCTTCGTTTCCGATATGAGCTTCGGCGCCTTGTCCGAGCCGGCCAAGGTCGCGCTGGCGCGCGGTGCGGAGTTGTCCGGCACCGGTATTTGTTCAGGCGAGGGCGGTATGCTGCCCGAGGAGCAGGAGGCCAATTCGCGCTATTTTTATGAACTGGCGTCGGCGCGATTCGGTTTTGACTGGGGCAAGCTGGCCAAGGTTCAGGCCTTTCATTTCAAGGGCGGGCAGGGTGCCAAGACGGGAACCGGCGGGCATCTTCCCGGTTCAAAGGTCAAGGGCAAGATTGCCGAGGTGCGGGGATTGAAGGAGGGCGAGTCGGCCATCTCGCCGTCGCGCTTCCCCGATTGGACGCAAGTGAGTCAAATCCGCGAATTCGCCGATGAGGTGCGGGGTCGTACCGGCGGTATTCCGATCGGCTACAAGCTGTCCGCGCAGCATATCGAGAAAGATATCGACGCGGCGCTCGAGGTCGGTGTCGACTATATTATTCTCGATGGGCGGGGCGGGGGTACTGGCGCCGCGCCGATAATTTTCCGGGATAATATTTCGGTTCCGACTATTCCGGCACTGGCGCGCGCGCCGGCATCTCGACGGCTTGGACAGGAAGGATATCACGCTGGTCATCACGGGGGGCTTGCGCAAACCAGCCGACTTCGTCAAGGCGCTGGCGCTGGGAGCCGATGCCATCGCGGTTTCAAATTCCGCCATGCAGGCGATCGGCTGTATCGCCATGCGCGCCTGCCACACCAATAATTGTCCGGTCGGGATCGCCACCCAGAAGCCACACCTGGTCTCCCGCCTTGTTATTGAAAAATCGGCGCTGCAACTGAAAAATTTCTTCGATGCGTCGGTGGAACTCATGCAGGTCATGGCGCGCGCCTGCGGGCACGACCATTTGTCCGAATTCTGTATCGACGATTTGACCACATGGAAAAAGGACATGGCGGAGCTTTCCGGCGTGGCTTTTGGCGGCGTCGCCCGGGACCGGTAACGCCAGTCGAGCGAACAGGGAAACATCATGAGCAAAGAGAATCTGGAGTGGATCAGCGTCGGGCATGTCGGCGATTTACCCGAGGGACGCGTGAAAACAGTGACGGCGCGCACCGTCTCCATATGCCTGTCGCATTTCGACGGTCAATGGGCGGCGATGGACAATCACTGTCCGCATCAGGGCGGGCCGCTCGGCGAGGGCTCCATCGAAAAGGGGAATGACGGCGAATGCTGGATCCGCTGCCCGTGGCATGGCTGGGACTTCGATCCCCTGACCGGCGCGCCTCCGGGAGGCCATGAGGATTCAGGCCAAACTCTCTATCCGGTCGAAATCCGCGACCAGGAAATATTCGTCGGGCTGGAGCCGGAACCCGAGCGGGCGCGCACGGTGACCGATGTAATGGCCGAGACCATGGTCAACTGGGGAGTGAAGCGTGTGTTCGGCATGGTCGGCCATTCCAATCTCGGGCTCGCCGACGCAATACGCCTGCGCACGCTCGACGGTGAAATCGGCTATATCGGCGTGCGTCACGAAGGAGCTGCGGCCTTTGCGGCTTCCGCCTACGGAAAGCTCACCGGCAAACCGGCCGCCTGTCTCACGATTGCCGGTCCCGGCGCGACCAATCTGCTGACCGGTCTATGGGACGCAAAGGTCGACCGTGCGCCCGTGCTGGCCCTGACCGGGCAGGTGCAGACGCAGGTGTTCGGGCCGGGCGCGTTTCAGGACATCGACCTCAAATCGGCGTTTCAGGCCGTTACCCGTTTCTCGCAGCCTGTTCTGAGCACATCGAACCATGCCGAGCTGATGTCGCTCGCCTGCAAGATGGCGCTCGTCGAGCGCGATGTCTCGCATCTGATTTTCCCCGACGACATTCAGACGCTGCCCAGCGATGCCAAGGCCGCAAAACCGGACGGGCGCACCGGCGGAGCTATCGTAGCGCCGTCGAAGGAGGATCTCGACAAAGCGGTCGAAATGATCAATGCCGCGAAACGCCCCGTTATCGTCATGGGACATGGCGCGGTCGATGCGGGTCCCGCGATTATTGGATTGGCCGAGAAACTCGGCGCGCCGGTGCTCACGACATTCAAGGGCAAGGGCCTTATTTCGGACGCTCACCCCAATGCCGCGGGCGTTCTGGGTCGTTCGGGCACGCCCATCGCAAGCTGGTTCATGAATGAATGCGATCTTCTCATCGCGCTCGGCTCGTCCTTTTCGAACCACACCGGAATCGAGCGATCGAAGCCGATTATCCAGGTCGATTTCGAGCGTATGCAACTCGGCAAGTTCCATCCCGTCGCACATCCGGTCTGGGGCGAGATCGGTGCTTTCTGCGAAGCGGTAATGCCGAATATTTCGCCCTCGAAGAATGCCGCCGATCAACTCGGCGAGCTGGCCGAGCGCTGGCGTATCTGGCGCGATGAGAAAGAGTCCCGTCTGGCGGAGGAAAGAGGAAAGGGCATCCATTCCGCCGCCATCTTCAAGATACTGTCCGAGCTGTGCCCGGAGGACGCGGTCATCGCGGTCGACGTTGGCAACAATACTTATTCCTTTGGACGCTATTTCGAAACCAGAGGCCAGCGCGTGCTGATGTCCGGCTATCTCGGCTCTATCGGCTTCGGCTTTCCCGCCGCCATGGGCGCCTGGGCGGCGACGCAGGATTTCGAGGATTTTGCCGGCCGGAAAGTGGTCTCCATTTCCGGCGATGGGGGGTTCGGGCAATATCCGATGGATTTCACGACCGCCGTCAAATACGGAATGGATATTACCCATATCCTTCTCCACAACGCGGAACTGGGCAAGATCTCCAAGGAGCAACGCGCCGGGGAATGGCCGGTCTGGGAGACCGACCTGCACAATCCCTCTTTCGCCGCCTATGCGCGGCTTTGCGGCGGCCATGGTGTGCGTGTGAGCAAGGTTGAAGACCTGCAAAAGGCTATCGCAGAGGCGCTGGCCCATGACGGCCCGGCATTGGTCGAGATCATGACCGACGCGGAACTGGTGTGAGCCGGGTCACGCCTGGCGAATTACAGGAGAAGAAATATGGCGAACGGCGACTGGCAGCAGCTCCGGATGAACGACAAGAAGGCGCTTGCCGCCGCCCTCAGGCAGGCGCATGGAGCGTCGCAATGGCTGGCTCATGCCGGCTGGGGCCTGATTGAAACGCGTCCCGACGACAGCCATTACAATCTCGGCTGGGTGAGGGATCTCAACGGGTTTGCCACCCACGCATTGCCGGACGGCAGCCGCCTGGCGCTGAGTATCGCCGATCTCGCCCTGATATTGCTCAGGCAAAACGCACCCGCTGCCGAGTTGAGCCTGCACGGGCTGAAGAATGACGACATACGCGACTGGCTCGGCGGGCAGTTCACGGCCGCCGGTCTTGATGCGGCGACGCTTGACGAAGCCTTGCCCTATGACATGCCGGGCGGCATGGCGGATGCGGGCGACGCCTATGACGCGGATGGCAATCAGGAGGCGCTCTGGGAGCTGGCCTGCTGGTTCGCCAATGCCGATCTGGCGTTGAACCGTGTGGTGGAGGATTATAGCGGGCCGGCGCCTGGACCCTCGCCGGTACGCTGCTGGCCGCATTTCTTCGATATCGCCACGCTGATTTCGCTGGACGGGGATGATGCTCAGAACAAGCGCACAATCGGCGTTGGCATGTCGCCTGGCGACAGTAATTTCGATCAACCCTATTTCTATGTCAGCCTCTGGCCGGTGCCCGACACATCGGCGCTGACGGAGTTGCCGGCCATCGGCCGCTGGCACAGGCAAGGATTTACCGGAGCGGTAGTTGACGCTCACGCAATCCTCTCCGCCGGGCGGCAAGGCAACGACGTTGCCGAATTCCTGAAACAGGCGGTTTCGATAAGCTTGCGCGCTCACGGGGCTTGACCGGCGATGACCGCCGCGGCTTCCATCACGGCGCTTTTCATCATCTCCTTTGTCATTGTTCGCGTCGCCGGCGTCGCCATGCGCCATACGGGCCTGCCCGAAAATGTCGCCCGTTTTCAGTGCATGTCGGCGCTGACAGGAACCGGCTTCACGACCAGAGAATCGGAGATGATCGTCAACTATCCCGTTCGCCGGCGAATCCTCGTGGCGCTGATGGTTCTGGGAAATCTCGGCCTGATCTCCGTCGCCGCCACCGCTATCGTCTCCTTTGTCGATATCGATCCGGCGCCGGGCGCATTCGCCTGGCGGATAACGATGATCATGGTGGCGGTCGCTGTCACGCTGATCGTGATGACAAACAAGACAATTGACCGCGTTCTGTGCCGTTTTATCGGCTATTTGTTGTGGAAATTCACATCTCTGGGAAATCGGAGGTTTCAACGCCTCCTGCAGATTTCGGACGGCGTGAGTATCGCGGAGCATGTGTACACGGGGTCCGGCGAGGCGACTTTTGGCGCGGTGTCTGCCCGTGCAAGCCAGCTTTGCGTTCTGGCTATTCGGGGCAAGTCGGATCTGAGTTCGGCGCCGATTGAAGGCGGTGCCGCTATTGCGCCGGGCGACGTGTTGATTTGCCTCGGCAGCGATGCCGCGCATGAGGAGTTTGAAGACGGCTTGTCGCGTCTTGCCTAGACGGATCGACTTGGAAAAGCCGCCAATCCATCACCCGGGCGGTTGCGAAAATGTTGGTCTGAATCGCAATTTGGCCTGAATCCATGCCCAGACTTTCATGATCGTGATCGGCGTATACCCGCCAGCGACAGGGAGGATCTTTCGAAATGCGAAAAAGTCTGGTCATTGCCGCTCTTGCTTTCGGCTTTGCCACGCCGGCGTTTGCGTTCCATTGTCCTAAGGACATGGCGGCTATCGATGCGGCTCTGCCAACAGCGAGCCTGAGCGTCGCCGACAAGACCAAGGTCATGGAGCTTCGCAAGACCGGTGAGGAGCAGCACAAGGCGGGCGACCATACTGCATCCGTCAAGACGCTTGGTGACGCGAAGAAAATCCTCGGCATTCAGTAGTCACAATGAAAAGAATTCGAGTGCGGCTGGACCCTTAGCGTCCGCTCGCGACATGGGCGGCGGTTGAACCGGCCTGTCCTTGTGTCACGCGGCCGCGGTCTCGTGCAGAACTTCGTAGCCGGCAAGCGCTTCGGGCAATTCATCGATCCCCAGTCCGGCATTCGCGCCGAGCTGGAAAATACCGTCCGCGCCGGGCGCGCGCGCTTCGAAAAAGGCGTCGCGCAGCGGGTTCGGATTGACATCGACCTCAAGCAGGCCGTCGCCGCCGATCGCCGCCAGAAGATTGGCCGATGCGGCGAGGCCGATGCCGCCGCCGAGATAGTGGGGACAATAGACGCGTCCGGCCCGCAACGCCGCCTTCGCGACTTCACGGCAGCCCGTGAAACCGCCCCATTTGGCGATGTCCGGCTGGATATAGCCGATCGAACCCGAACCGATAACACTATCGAAGCCTGCCATATCGGCGATATTCTCTCCCGCGGCCAGGGGGATGCGGCTGGCCAGCGCCAGGCGCAGCCACTGCTCGCCAGGAGTATCGGCAGGCAAGGGCTCTTCAAGCCAGCCGATCGGCGTATCGCCCATGCCTTGGGCAAAATTCAAAGCCGTTTCAAGATTCCATGCCTGGTTTGCGTCCGTGAACAGGCGCTCATTCTCGCCAAGGCCGGAGGCAAGCTGCTTCAGCCGCGCGGCGTCGTCCTGCAAATCGAAACCGATCTTGACCTTGAAGGCCCGGTGCCCGGCCGCGCGGCACCGGGCAATAGTCTCACCCGCATCGCGGATATGAATGCCGCTCGCATAGGCGGGCACGCGGTCCGTGGAGTCCGCGCTCAGCAAATTTCGCAGCGGCATTCCGGCCTTGCGGGCGGTCAAATCCCAGGCGGCCATGTCGAGACCGGCGACGGCCTGGGCGTAGGGACCGGCCTCGCCGGTCTGCAGGGTGCGGATATGCGTCAGTTCGGTGAGCTCGGTGAACAGGCCGGAGGGGGGTTGCGGCTTAAGGGAAAAGACGATTTCCGCCAGCTCCCCGATTACCAGCCGCGCGCGGTGCTCGGCGCCGCAAGCGGGGAAATTACACCACACTTCGCCGAAGCCATAGGCCCCGTCGGCGTCTTCAAGTCGAACGAACAGGGCCGGCCTGTCCGCCATGACGCCGAAAGAAGTCGCGACAGGCTTTTCGAGCGGCACCCGGTAGACATGGGCATCAATGCGGCTAAACGGCCGCGTGGCTTCGCGCGAGATGTCCGCATGCGCCGGGGGGTCACTCATGGCGGCGTCCCGTGAATGCCCCGGTGCACACGAATGTAAGCGCGCCGCCCCATCTCATCTGCCGATGGGAGGAGGCGCCAGGAAGGGATAGCGCGCTTTTGCCTTGGTCTGGACCGCACCTGAATTGCGCACATAGCGCTCATCGTCGTCCTCGCGCAGCTTGAACGCCCATGTCGGTTCGCCGCCTGTCGTATCCTGAATCAGGCGGCGGTTGCGCTGGCTCTGCAACGCCTTTTCATTGATGAGATCCGGGTCCCAGTCTTTGAGCAGCGCACGCCGCAATTCATCCCGGACCTTGGAATGGGCGGCATCTTCCGCCAGATTCGTCAATTCATCGGGGTCGGCTTCCAGATCATAGAGCAGATCGGGATGCCCATGCGTATAGATGAGCTTGTGTTTGCCGCGGCGAATCATCCGGCAGGGCGCGCAGGTGCCTTCGCCGGTATATTCCGAGATTACCGTGTCACCCCAGCCCGATCCGTCTCCGCCGAGCAGCGGCAGCAGACTGTTTCCGTGCAGCGGTTCGGCCGGCTCCCACGCGCCGATGTCGGTTGCCAGATCCATGGCGGTGGGCAGGATATCGACCAGCGACACGGACTGTTCCCGCCGGCCCGGTTTGAAGCGCGAGGGACAGGAGACGATGAGGGGAATGCGCGAGGAGTGCTCGTAGAAATATTGTTTGTACCATGCGCCGCGCTCGCCGAGCATCTCGCCATGATCGGAGGTGAAGATGACGACGGTGTCGTCGCTCAGCCCGACCTCGTCGAGCGTGGCCATGATGCGCCCGACCTTGTCGTCGCAATAGCTGATCATGCCGTAATAGGCGTGGCGGGCGTTGCGGATATGTTCTTCCCGAACCTCGTCGAGATCGCCGCCATGGGCATAATGCAGCCAGCGGCTCATCTCGTCCTGCTCTTCGAGCGGGATCGGCGCCACCTTTGGCATGTCGATGTCGTCATGGTTGTAGCGGTCCCAGAACTCCTGTTTGGTGATGAAGGGAGAGTGGGGGTGAGTGAAGGAGACCATCAGGAAGAAGGGTTGCTTCTCCGAGAATCGCACCAGGTCGTAGAGCTTCTGGTGGGCGAAAAACTCGACCTCCTCGTCATAGTCCATCTGCAGCGACCTGACGCAGGTGCCGGAGTCGACGACGGCGCGCATGTTGATGCCCGTCGGCCGGTTCTGGGGTCCTTCGGTCCAGTCCGGCGTCCAGGCGAAATTCGACGGGTAAACGTCGGTGACCAGGCGCTGCTCGAAGCCGTGCATCTGGTCGGGTCCGATGAAATGCATCTTGCCGCACAGCGTGGCGGTATAGCCCTTGGATCTCAGATAATGGGCGATGGTCGGCGTTGCGCAGGAAAAGTCCGTCGCGTTGTCCCAGACCTCAATGGCGTTGGCATAGCGCCCGGCCATATAAGAAGCGCGCGAAGGGACGCAAAGCGGGAAATTGGCGTAGCTGTTCTCGAACAATATGCCGGTGTCGGCGAGGGCGTCGATATTCGGCGACTTGACCAGCGGATGGCCGTAGCAGGACAGGAACTGCGGCGCCATCTGATCGAACATGATGACGAGAATATTGGGTGCGTTTTTCGCCATGACTTGGTGCGCCTGATTGCTGGTTGGCGGACGGCAGAATTACCTGAAAGGGCTAAATCAAAGAGGCAGGGCCCGAAGGCCCTGCCTCGGTGCAATGCTATTTTTTGACTTCGATGCCCAGTTTCGTCACGACGTCGCGGAAGGTCTCATACTGAGCCTTGACGAATTTCTTCGTCTCTTCCGGGCTGCGAATGTCCGGAATCGACCCCAGACCTTTAATCAGCTTGTTGAAGGTCTTGTCCGTCTTCAGCGAGGCGAGGGTTGCGATCCATTTGTCGGCGATCGGCTTGGGCAGGTCCGGCGGTCCGAAGATGCCGCTCCAGCCGATGATGGTTTCCATCTCCGGATAGCCAACTTCCTTGACGGTCGGAACGTTGGGAACAGCGGCAAACCTCTCACCGGTCGTTATGGCGAGCGGGATCGCCTGGCCGGCCTGGATGGCGCCGATAACGCCGGACAGATTTTGCCAGAGGAAATCGACGTGACCGCCGACCAACGCCGCGCGGGCCTTGCCGCCGCCCTTGTAGGGCACGTGAGTCAGGTTGTTGGCGTCGACGCCCATCTTGTCGGCCATCACCAGGGATGCAAGATGCAGCAGCGTGCCGACACCGGCGGAAGAAAAGGACAATTGTTTGCCGGACTTCAGGGCGGCTTCAAAGTCCTTGAACGACTTGTAGGGCGAATCCTTCTTCACGACGAGGACGAACGGGTTGCGTTCGGTCAGGCCGAGAAAAGTAAAATCATCCCATTTGTAGGGGATATGCGGGTTCATCGCGGGCACGCCGGCCTGGCAGCCGACACGGGCCGACAGCAAGGTGTAGCCGTCCTTTTTCGCCTTCACGACATAAGTCGAACCAACGACGCCCGCAGCGCCTGTCTTGTTGACGACAAGAACGGCCTGATTGAGATAGGCTGGTGCCGCGCCGGCCACGATGCGCGCATGAAGATCGGATGCTCCACCCGGCCCATAGGGCGCGACCAGCGTTATCGGTTTTGACGGATAGTCTGCTGCCTGCGCCGAAACGCCGGGCAGGAAAAGCAATAGTGCGGCCGCAACGCCCGCAACACTGCGGAATACTCGGTTCATTTCAATTCCTCCCTGGCAACTTTGCGTGCCAAAAGTTTCGGCGACCCGGCCCCTTGAAGCGTGGTGCGCATAGCCGCGGACTGCCCCTCAATAAAGGGGTCAACGCCAATCAGCTTGACTCAAACAGATGGGCAATGCAATAGTTAATTACAGACTGTAATTATTATAGAGGTGTCTTTTGCCCTCATGACTGGCGGTTCAACATCCGGCCTGAGACGCCGCAATCGGGACATCGTGCTCCGCACGATCGCCTCGGGCGGGCCCGTTTCACGGACACAGATTGCGCGGCGCTCCGGGCTGACCGGCGCGGCGGTTTCGCGCATTACCCGCGAACTCATCGATGTCGGCCTGGTGGAAGAGGGGGCGAGCATTCCACTCAAAGGACAAGTGGGGCGGCGCAATATCCGTTTGGAACTGGGAGACAAGGGAGCGTTTGTCCTTGGCATAGCGCTGACGGCGAATGTGCGTTCGGTGTCGATCGGCAATTGCCGGGGCGAGATCGTCAGCCAGCGCAAGGTCACCGGCGTCAACATGGAGCAACCCGAAGAGGCCATCCGCCAGCTTACCAAGGCCGCGCTCGAATTGATTGCCGACACCGATTTCGATTCTTCCCGGCTTGTCGGTTGCGGGGTTTCCATCGCCGGCGTAGCCGACCCCGATACCGGCGATTTGGTTCGGCCGCATCATTTGGGGTGGGAAGCGCGTCCTCTCGGCGGCGAATTCTCCGAAGGGTTGAGCCTTCAGGTTCGCGTGGAGGCACGGCCGATCGCGCTCCTGATGGCCGAGCTTTGGGGCGGCGCGGCGGCCGGGTTGCGAAATGTCATGCTGATCAGTAACGGCATCTGGATAGGCGGCGCGATTATGCTCGACGGCATCATACTGCGCGGGCGGAACAATATGGTCGGCCAGATCCCGCATATGAAAGTAGCAGGAAGCGAGCGACGCTGTGCCTGCGGGCGCGTAGGCTGCCTCAACGCGGTTGCCTCGGGCACCACCGTTCTTGAGGATCTGGATCATATCCGGCTGCGCGGTGCTGACCGGCAGCTGGAACCCGGCGACCGGCTGCAGGCGCTGGCAAAGCTGCGGGGACCCGAACATACCGCCATCGGGGATGCCTTCAGGAGCGCGGGAAGGCATATGGGATACGCCGTCGACTCATTTCTTGAGATACTGGATCCCGAACTGGTGCTGCTCGCAGGTAGTGCGGGCCGGCATCCCGAATATCTCGCTGGCGTTCGCGAAACGCTTGCCAGCCTGCGGCCCGGCGAGGATGACTGGCCGGTAATGGCGAGCATTGTGACCAGCGACCAGTCGGCGATCTGGTTGGCGCTGGAAGCCTTTGTCTATTCACAGGATTTGGATATCGAGCAGTTGAAAGTGGCCTGAAAAAATTTGAAGACGGGCCGTCCGAGGCCAGTCACGGATCGGGGGGAGGATGAATTATTTACTGCGCCAGAACGTCATTGCAGGCGGCTTTTATCTGATACTCGGCCTGTTGATCGTATTTGTCCTGATTCCAATTGGCGTCGATGAACCGTCGAATGTTCAATACGCACCCTTGGCTCCATCCTACTGGCCGCGGATCATCTGTTTCGCGCTGGCGGTGCTGGGCATCGCCATGCTCATTCGCTCGGTCATGCAGATCAGAAGCGGTTGGGCATCGGGCGAAGCGCCCGAAGACGCTCCGGAAGCCCGGCTCATATGGCGAGCCGGCGTCGTAATCGCCCTGGGCTTTGCGCTCTATGCCGTGCTCGAAACGCTGGGCTTTGTCCTGGCTACGGCCATCGTTCTGGTGGTCCTGATGCTTTTTGCCGGAGAGCGCCGGTTACAGATTATTCTCCCTGTCGCCGCGGGCGTTCCGCTGGCGCTATATTTCTTCTTTGTGAAAGCCGCGAGCATTCCGATCCCTGCCGGAATCCTCGAATCGGTTCTGGTCGGAGGCTAGGCTCATGTTCGATACAATTGCCGCCGCCTTCGCAATCTTCGCCACCGTTGACAATGCTTTGGCGCTTTTCGTCGGCGTCATTTTTGGCACGATCATCGGCGCAATTCCGGGCATGACCACGCCCATGGGCGTGGCTTTGGCGCTGCCCTTCACCTTCACCATGCAACCGGTGACCGGCATATTGTTGCTGCTCGGCGTCTACAAGGGCGGGCTTTATGGCGGTTCGATTACCGCCATTCTGCTCAATGCGCCGGGCACGCCGGCCGCCTCCTGCACGGGTCTGGACGGTTATCCGCTCGCCAAGCGGGGGGAGGCGCGCCGCGCGCTGGACATGGCGCTCTATTCCTCCTGCACGGCCGATTTCATTTCCAATCTGTCGCTGATTTTCTGCGCCGGCATCCTCGCCAGCTTCGCGCTCAGCTTCGGCCCTCCGGAGTTTTTCACGCTGATCGTTTTCTCGCTGACAATCATCGCCGGCGTGTCCGGCGACGATCTGCTGAAAGGTCTGGGCTCCGCCTGCCTGGGGTTGATCCTGGCCACGGTCGGCCTCGATCTCGTCTATGGCTCCAACCGGTTCATCTTCGACAATTACGAACTCATGAGCGGGCTGAATTTCATTCCGGTGCTGATCGGCCTTTTTGCGCTGCCGGAGGTCTTTACCTTTTACGCCACCAGGGAGCAGCCGCATGAGCATTCCAGCCTGGCCGGCAAGCATGCAACTTTCGCCGATTATCGCCGCAACCTGAAATCGATCATTCGCGGCAGCCTGATCGGCGTCGTGCTTGGCGCCATTCCCGGCATCGGCGGGTCGCCGGCCGCGTTTCTCTCCTATAGCGAAGCGAAGCGAAATTCGAAAAACGGTCATAATTTCGGCAAGGGAGAGCTGGAAGGCGTGGCCGCCGCGGAAGCCGGCAATAATGGCGTCGCCGGGGCAACGCTCATTCCGCTGCTGGCGCTCGGCGTGCCCGGCGACATCATAACCGCCATTATCCTCGGTGCCTTCATGATCCATGGGCTCAGGCCCGGCCCGTTGCTGTTCCAGGATAATATCAACCTGATCTACGCGCTGTTCATGGGCATCATGCTGAGCTCCGCCTATCTGTTCATCGTCGGCAAGATGTCGATCCGCGCAATCGCCAAGATCGCCGACGTTCCGAACCGGATTCTCTTCCCCGTAGTGCTGGTCCTGTGCGTGTTCGGCGCCTATGCCATCAACAACACGATCTTCGACGTGCTGGTGATGTTCGCAATGGGCATTATCGGCTTCGGTATGCGTCTGCTCGGCATACCGGCGGCGCCCTTTCTGATCGCCTTCATTCTCGGGCCGCTGCTGGAAGACAATTTCCGGCAATCCCTGCTGCTCGCACGCGGCGATTTCACCATCTTCATGCGCAGCTACATCTGCTGGTTCTTCTGGGGTCTCACCGCGCTTACTGTCGGTGCGATGATTTATCAGCGGACCGGGACGAGACCTCTGAAACTGCCCACCGAGGGTTAAGTGAGGAAAATCGCAAAATGCCTACGCCCGACTTACCGGCGGAACAACCGCTGTTCACATTCGCCATTGTCACCGACACGCATATTCGCCCGCCGGGGGGGGATGATTCATCGCCTTTTGCCGTGAACGGTCTGGCCAACGACCGCGCGCGCTATGCCATTGCGGCGATCGCGCGGCACAAGCCGGAATTCACCGTCCATCTCGGCGACATGGTGCATCCGCTGCCGCATCTGCCGACATATGGACCGGCGGCGGACGAGGCGCTCGAGATCTTTGCGCCGCTACGCGAGCAGCTTCGCTTCGTGCCGGGCAATCATGACGTTGGCGACAAACCCATGGTGGGCGCGCCCGCGGACCCGGCGGATGCGAAAAGCACAGCGATTTACGAGAAATATTTCGGGCCGGCTCATTACAGCTTCGATCATAGTGGCGTTCATGTCGTCACGATCAATTCGTCGCTTGTGAACACCGGAAACGACCTGGAAGCGAAGCAGCGGGCCTGGCTCGAAGCCGATCTCGAAGCCCATGCCGGGGAGCGGACCATCCTGTTCACTCACTATCCGCCCCACATCAACGACGCGGGCGAACCGGCCCACTATGACAATTATGACCAGCCGGGGCGCGCCTGGCTGCTCGATCTCGTGCGCAAGCATCAAATCGAGGCAGTGTTCTCCGGCCATGTCCACCAGTTCTTCTTCAACCGGGTTGGGGACACGAGGCTATACTGCCTCCCGCCGACGAGCTTCACCCGCCAGGATTACAGCGAGGTCTATCAGATTGGACCGGCGGCGGAATATGGCCGCAACGATTTGGGCAAATTCAGCTATGCGATGGTCGATATTCTTGCCGAGGGCCATCGCGTGAGGGTCATCCCGACGGAAGGACGCTGCCTGGAAGCAGGGGACACCCTGCGTGAGCCCGACCCCGTAGCGGCTAACCCGTCGCCCGTTCCCATGGTCGTGCATCTGCGCCATGCATGGGCGCGCGCCACGGACATGCCCTACAATGGCCCGATGGAGGAATTCGGCCGCAAGCGCGCGCGCAACGACTATGTGCTCATGCGGCTCCTGCAAATGGGAATTGGCGCTGTCCGCACACCGTTGTCGGATTTGTTCGACCCGGAATATGGCCCGCGTGTCCATGACTTTCATGCGGCGGGTTTGCGTTTCACCTTTTTCTGCGGCGGCGTTGCCGGGGCCGACGCATGGCAGCAATGCCGCGACAATGCCGATCTGATTGACGCGGTCGAATTTGTCAGCAGCACCGCGGATCTTTCCGATATCGCCGAGGCGCTCGCGGACTTCGACGGTTCCGGCGGCCCTCCGGTTCATATTGGCAAATTCCATTCATCGGCCCATGAACCCAAACGCGGTTCGAAGTTTGCCCATAGCGTGAGCTTTGGCTTCAAGTGGGAGGATCGCGATGAACTGATAGCGGGCCTGAGAAAGGCGGACAAAAGCGCAAGCGTCTCCGGCGTCGCCTTCCAGGTCAATCTGGAGGACGATCTCGCGAGCCGGCTGACCGGGATCGATGCCTGGGCGGCGGGTAACGATCTCAAGGCCGTCGCCGCGATCCGTCTTGCCAACACCAATCCGGCCATCGCCAATGCCGACGACGACGCAATCGCCAAACGCCTCGCGGAGGTGCTGGACATTGCGCACGCTCTGGACAACACAAGCCTGCAGCTCGACACATTTGCCGACATCGACAGGGGCTACCATCCGCGCAACGGGCTGGTCGATGGCCGCACGAATTTCCGCGCCGCCGGACGTTATCTCGCCTTGAGATAGCCAGGGTATGCGGGGCTAATACGGCTTGTCTCCGCAGACCGTAACGCGATGCGCTTCCCGGCGCTGCCCGTGGTAATCATTGAGCGCAAGATGCTGGGTGCAGCGATTGTCCCAGAAGGCGATGGACCCCTTTTGCCAGCGGAAGCGGCAGGTAAATGCGGGCTGGGTGCAATGCTCCCATAAAAAGCTGAGCAGCGGCTCGCTTTCCTTCTCGCTCCATCCGACAAAGCGGCGCGTGAAGTTGGCATTGACGAACAGCAGCTTGCGGCCGGTCTCGGGATGGGTGCGGATGACCGGATGAGTGACTTCCTCTTCCGCCTCTTCGCTGGCCCGGACCTGCATGGAAATATCGGCGCCCTCTTGGTGGCGCTGCGTCGTCCGGCTGTTGAGGCCATAGGCGCGCGAGGCGTTGTGCACGGCCTTCAGGCCGTCCAGCGTCTGTTTCAGCCCGTCGGAGAGCGTTTCATAGGCGAGGTACATATTGGCCCAGAGCGTGTCGCCACCTGTTTTCGGCACGTCGAGTGCGTAGAGAATGGAACCGAGCGCCGGCTTTTCGTAGAAGGTGACATCCGAGTGCCAGCTGCCGCCGAAATTGGCGCTCGTGTGGTCGTCCGCCTCTTTGACGATCGGCAGGATCTCCGGATGGCCTTCGAGGCCGGCGGCGAAAGGATGGATATCGAGCTCGCCGAATTTGCGCGCAAATGCGAGATGCTGCTCGGGCGTAAGTTGCTGGTCGCGGAAAAAGATGACCTGATGATCGAGAAACGCCCGGTGAATGCTGTCGAACTCCTTGTTCGAGAGCGGTTTCGACAAATCGACACCAAGCAGCTCCGCGCCTAGCGCGCTCGTCAGCGGACGCACTTCAATGTCCTTGACCGTCATCGGTTCCCTCCTCCCTGCGAAAGCGGTTCGTTCCTATAACGCGCAAGTCTGCCGCAAACCCAGGGGCTGTGCAATTCCCCGGTCCGCTAAAGGACGGCGCGGACAATCATATAGAGGCCGGCGCAGCACAGCGCGATAAACAGGACGGTGCGGAATTTCTGTTCCGACAGTCGGTGGCGCAGGCGCTGGCCCAACAGCATGCCGATTGCGGTCGGCACGAGTGCGCCCGCCGACAGCAACACTATGTCCATTGGCAATATCGCGTTGCGCGACATGAACAGGGCGAGCGCCGCCATGATCAGGCAGAAAGTGATGCCGAGCGCCTGCACGAAAATGTCGCGCGCCATCCCGAGCGCCTGAATATACAGAACGCCGGGAACCATATAGGAACCGGTCAGGCCGAACATGAAGCCGCCGCCGGCTCCCATGACGGGAGAGAGCCAGGTTTCGTTTTTCCCCGGAGGCGGTATTTGCGGGCCGGCCAGGCTAACAGCCGAATAGGTGAAGAGGAGCGTGCCGAGCAGGCCGATCAACAGCGCCGTGTCGGCCGTGGTCAATATATGGACGCCTGCCCAAATCCCCATGACGGAAGCCACAAGCAGCGTCCAGATGCGCTTCACGATGGGGACGAAGGCGCCTCCGGCCAGCGCCTGCCAGATATTGGTGACGATACCCGGAATGATAAGCAATCCCATTGCCTCCTTCAGTCCGATCGTCGTCGCCAGGAAAGCGAGCACGACAATTGGAAAACCGAGGCCGATGACGCCCTTGACCGTCCCGCCAAACAGAAAGACGGCAAATACCAACAGCAGGGTTTCGGGTGGCCACATGAATTTGGTGTCGCTAGAAGGAGGTTGCCTCTGTTCGCCGTTGTCTGCCTTGTTGCGCGAACAGAGGCGCAGGAAATATCTTTCTATCATCAAAACAGAAAAGTTGAACCCGGCTGTTTTTCGCCAGCCGCCTGTCCCGCAATCGTCCGGAGGTAAGAAATCGTGACACAGACAACGTCAAAACCGATCGAGACGGTCGCCATCATTGGCGCCGGTGTTATCGGTTCAAGCTGGGCCGCGCTGTTTCTCGCCAACGGCCTGACAGTTGCCGCCAGCGATCCGGCGCCCGGCGCTGAAGAGCATATGCGGGCTTTTGTCGAGCAGGCGATGGCGGATCTGCGTCGGCTTGGCTATGAGGGAAGCGGTGAGCTGACCTTCGCGGGCGATGCGCGCGAGGCAGTCTCCAAAGCCGATTTCGTTCAGGAAAACGGACCCGAGCGCGAAGAGATCAAAGTTGAACTCCTCGCCGAACTCGACGCCGCCGCGCCTCCGCATGCGATTATTGCGTCGTCCACCTCGGCGTTGCTGCGCAGCAAGATTACAGTCAAATGCACAACACCCGAACGGGTTATCGTCGGCCATCCCTTCAATCCGCCGCATCTGGTGCCGCTTGTTGAAATCGTTGGCCACTCGCCTGACAGCGATGCAGTTCGGCGTGCGGAAGCTTTTTATCAATCGGTCGGCCGGGAGACCGTTGTCCTGAAAAAGGAAGCGGTCGGCCATCTGGTCAACCGGATCAACTCCGCCGTCTGGCGCGAGGCGGTTTCCCTGTTTCAGCAGGGCCTCGCCGATCCGGCCGATATCGACCGGGCGATTACCGC
The DNA here is from genome assembly GCA_021775575.1 of Hyphomicrobiales bacterium. Classification (GTDB taxonomy): domain Bacteria; phylum Pseudomonadota; class Alphaproteobacteria; order Rhizobiales; family Methyloligellaceae; genus JAJFHO01. Next base: position 1,761 of record JAJFHO010000136.1, on the reverse strand, counting down.
GGGACCCGGCATGCGATGGCCGTTTCTGGGGCCTTACGAAATGTATCATCTGGGCGGCGGTGAGGGCGGTATCGCGCATTATTTCGAGCATCTGCAGCCGATCCAGGAGGAACGCTGGAAGGATATGCCGACACCGCAAATGGATGATGCTTTCCGCCGCGAAATCGTCGCCAGCGTGCAGGAGAGGTTCGCCGGCAAATCGATCGCGGAACTGGCGAAACGGCGCGATGAACGGCTGCTCGCGCTGCTCGGCATCAGAGACAAGCTCAAAGATTGAGGTGCGCCGCGATCCTGCATGTCAGCAGGTCCTGGCGCGCTTTCAGGAAAAGTGTGGGCGGTTTTCCGCCCGGAAAACGCGTTAAAACAAATAGATAGAGCATGATCGGCGATTCAGAAATCGTCGAACCTGCTCTAGCGCTTGTCGCTTGCCAGTCTCCTGACCAGCGGGCTTGCCAGCAGTGCAATCATGCCCGCCGCGCCGGTAAACAGCGCGACTTTCCAGAACAGCGCGTCCGGCGCGAGGCTCTCAAGCGACCCCGCCACCAGCCCGGCAATCAGATTGCCCAGCGCGGCGGCGATGAACCAAACGCCCATCATTTGACCGACGCGTCCGCGCGGCGCAAGCTTGGTCATGGCCGAGAGGCCGACGGGGCTCAGGCACAACTCGCCGCAGGTGTGCAGGAAATAGGTCACGATGAGCCAGGCCGGGGAAGCCGGATTTTCAGGGCTGCTATTGGCCGCGCCCCACGAGATCACGAAAAACCCCGCCGCCAGCGCGATAAGCCCAAGGGCGAATTTCACCGGCATGGACGGGTCGGCATTGCGGCGCGCGGCCCAGGTCCACAAGCTGCCGAATATTGGCGCAAGCACGATGATGAAAAGCGGGTTGATGGACTGAAGCCAGCCCGCCGGCATCTCCCAGCTTAGAAAACTCCGGTCGGTCAACTGGTAGGCGAACAGGTTTAGCGAGGACCCGGCCTGCTCGAAGCCTGACCAGAAAAGTGCCGCGAGCAGGAACAGCCAGACGATAACGGCAAGCCGCTTTTTCTCGTCTCGCGACAGCCCCGCCATAAAAAAGAGATAGGCGAAGTAAAGCCCCGCCACGCCGATCACCATGTAGCCCAGCCCTCTTGCCACAGACCCCAGCGTTACGATCGTGCCGCTCGACGCCGCGCCGCCCATGGCGATGGTTAAACCAATGAATGCGGCCAATATGAGCGGCAGGACCGGTGCCGGTTTTTCACCGGGCATGGTGTTGCCCGCCGGTTTCGCGCCGGCATCGCCGAGATGCCGCGCGCCCCTCTTATATTGGATGAGGCCCAGCACCATGCCGATGCCGGCCATCGAAAATCCCCAATGCCAGTCAAAGCTTTCCGCCAGAAGCGCGCAGACGATCGGTCCGAACATGCCGCCCAGATTGATGCCCATATAGAAGATCGAGAAACCGGCATCGCGCCGCGCGCCGCCTTCCGGGTAAAGCTCGCCGACCATGACCGAGATGTTTGGTTTCAGCAGGCCGGTTCCGGCGACAATCAGCGTAAGACCGAGATAAAAGCTCGGGGTTTCGGGCAGCCCGAGCAGCGGCGCGGCCATGGTGAAATGCCCCCAGGCAATGATGCATCCGCCCGCGAACACCGTGTTGCGCGCGCCCCACAACCGGTCGGCGGCCCAGCCGCCGGGCAGTGCGGCCAGATACACCATGGCCGTGTAGATGCCGTAGACGGCCGCCGCGTCGCGCGTGCCGAGGCCAAGCCCGGGGTT
>JAJFHO010000135.1 GCA_021775575.1 Hyphomicrobiales bacterium | reverse complement strand
CGCCAGAGCTGTCACGGAACGGCCCGGACCCTCAGCAGCCGCCAGCCCCTCCGCCAATAGAGCTCGGACCGAGCGCTGAAGAGCATCGCTCCGGATTCGCCATGGATTCGAACGACGATTTCCTTTTTTTCCTTGCCACCGGGCGCGGCGCGGGAGTCGCGCGCGGCTTGGACGCCGTTTTCTTTTTCACTGGTTTGGGTTTTCTTTTTACGACTGTGGGAGCCGCGCATACAGTTTCAGCCTTCTGCTTTAAAGCGTCGACCGCCTCAAGACTTGGCGCAGTGGTCGGCAAATCCAGTCCGGCTTCCTCGTTGAAACGCGCCATTGCCTCGCGGCTCTTGCGTCCCCAATTACCATCGGGTCTTCCAAGATTGCAGCCGACGCGGTTCAGTTCCCTTTGCACGGCCAGCGCCAGCTCGCGGGAGTCCAGGGTGTCCGAAGGTTCTTCAACAGGTGTTATCGGTTTGGCCAGCATTTTGATCTGCAGCCGGGCAAGGGCGGCAAATTTTCCTTTTGGGAATTGCTGCAGATAGAGCGCGTAAACCTCCGCCGACCCAATACGCCGCGTTGCGTTCCAGAACTCCCGCTCAACCTCGGAGAGGCCTTGCGGTTGCTGGGAGCGTTGGATCTGCTGAAGCTGTTTAAGCTGTTCAAGCGGCTCGGCCGACTTGGGCTGAGGTTTGGTGACCACCGCCGCGACGGCCTCGCTCTTTTTAAACAAGAAGGGCGCGGTCAGCGAGGAATGCTGCCATGGAATTTGCCTGCCTCCGGTGAGATCGATTACATCCTGCCTCACGCGCCGTATCATCAGCGCCACATCCAGTCCGGGCGTCGATATGTGCCGCACCAGACTTTGGGTAAACGGACTGTTCTCCTCGTCTCCGTCCAACGCAACATTGCCCGGCTGGGTGGCAAATGTGATCAGTGTACCGACGCCGGATTCAACGCGCGCGAGGCCGCGGCCAATCGCGCCGGAACGCGTACCCATCGAACGGGCCAGATTTTGCGCCAGCGGGTTGTCCCGGCAGGCATCGAGGAAGACGATATTAGTGCGCGGCCTACGCTCCATCAGCGACAAAATAGTCCGCAATTTCACAGCCTCGAAGGCCAGCGCCGTTTCATCCTCCAGCCTGGAGTCCACTGGAGCCAGATAGTTCTGGCCGTTCACTTGCAGGCCGTGGCCCGCATAGAAAAACAAAGCAACGTCAGCATGTTGCAGCTTGCGTCTGAACTTGCCGACGGTTTCCGCAAATCCGACGTGGGAAAGGTCGATCCCGGTCACGACCTCGAAGCCAAGTTCTTCAAGCACGGCGGAAACGGCTTCCGCGTCATTCTTCGGATTTACCAGCGGCGTGGCATGCTTATAGGCGGAATTTCCGATCACCAGCGCAACGCGCTTCGACGCGTGGGCGGGAGCCGATAACACGACCACAGCCATCAAAAAAACAAGAAAATATGCGGCCGATTTGAACATACCCAGCTCCCCAAGGTCGCTTCAACTCTGCAGGCACAGAGCCAAACAGTAGCTTATAGCTTACAAAACACAAAATGAACCGGAGATGAACCGGGATATCAGGGGCTGTTTGGAGCGCTCAATCCGACCCCCTGCCCTGTCCAATGGGACAGGGCGGAGGCGATTCAGGGCATTGTGATCCGCGCTTTCGCGGCGATTCGTCAGGTAACGGGAGCCTGATTCCAGGTCCCCGTGCGCAGCGATTTCATCTCGCCTGAATCATGCGTCCGCATATCCGTGCGGCCGGTCGTGAGCGGCCGGTCGGGAAACACGAGCTGCTCCCGGTCGCGCCAGTCCCGGACATAGTTGATTTCCATGAGACGGCGCACGCCCTTGATCGGACGCGGATCAAAGCCGTGCCAGGTGTTGTCGCCGGGAATGAAGATTACCGCCGAATTGAAGGCCGCCGATGCCTGGGCGACCCATTTGCGGTTGGCGTCATAGATGTCGGTGCCCCAGTTCTCTGCTTCCGGCCCGGTGCACAGATAAATCACCATGGAGAACAACTTTTCCGGGATATCCCTGTGCGGCTCGAGCCAGGAACCATTGATGTCCTGGATATATTCGATTCGCAAAAAATTCCCTTCCGCATCGATTCCGACGGTTTCTTCCAGTTGCCGCGCCACCTCGGGGGCCTGCAGCGCGTCGGCAAGGACGGCGCAGGCGGGAAACTGCTCCCTCAGCGCCGGCGTAACGAAGGTCCGGCTGTTGTTGTAAGTGTCGCGGGTGCCGTCGGTTTCGCCGAGCGCCGGCGGAGCGATTGGCAGGGTGAGTATTCCGGTGCAGATTTCTTCCGGCAGCACATCCGTCAGTTTCCAGTGCAAATAGGGCTCCTCGACCCGCTCGGAGATGCGCAGGGCGGTGCAAAAATGCTCGGCGATACACGCGGCGGCGAGAAGTGGTGGGTAGGTCATGATTGCTCTCCTGAGCCGTGTTTATTGCGGATTGGGGCTCCGAACGCTTTCCGGCTGGTCAGAACAGGCGGCGCGGCGCCCATTCCAGGACTTTCCTCGAAATCGCGTTTGATTTGGCCAGCGCGCTGACGCTGTGGCGCCACTCCTCGCGCCGCGCATACCAGTCGGAATCGACATAGCAGAGCTGCAAGCTCATCCGCTTGCCCTTCTGGGGCAGGAAGCCGTGCCATGAGTGATCGCAGACGCGGAACATCACCATCTTGCCGAACTCGGGCGGAAACTCGAAGGCGCAGTCCTCGCGATCGTTGCTTGCCAAAATCCTGAACTGACCCCGTTCGTACGGCCATTCGCGGCTGAAGCCCAAGATTACGGTCACAATCTTATGTTTGGAGTCGGGATGGGAGTAGCCTTCATTATAGGCGCCGGTGGTGTTGCCCATCATGACGATTGAAGCCGGGCAACCGCTCAAATCCATCTCGAGCTTGTTTTCTACCAGGCGGCGGAACCGGTCGCTGCGAAGATCGTTCAGCACCGCGTCGAAGCTCGGACCAAAGTCGAGCTGCCGCATGGCGTAACTGCCGCGGTAGGGAATCTCCGGCGCGTCGGCCAGCACTTTCTCTTTCAACGACGGGCTCATCGCCTGATCGACGAAGGCGAAATCATAGGGATCGCGCCGCAATTCAGCGGCGCGTATTGCCTTTTCGTCGAGCATCTCAAACGGGGCGTCGCCTTGTGCCATGGTTTTTACGTCCTTCTTTTCTCCTGATGGACCCGCCTAGAAGGCGGGCAGTTCCGGTTTCTCGTTGGCCGCCACGCCGACCCCCTCGACCTCGACCAGCCATTCAGGGCGGCAGACCGCGCCTTCGACGATGAATACCGGCATGTCGGGAAGATGGCAGTCGAGATAGCGTTTCACGCGGGTGTAGTCGGTCGGATCGCGCAGATAGACGATCAGATATTTCATGTCCTCGAGAGCCGCGTCGCCGTCGAGCAGCAGCGCATCGACATTTTCGAGCGCGCGGTCGAGCTGGCGCACGACGTCGCCCCTGTGCACGACCTGGCCGTCATGATCGATGCTCGCCGTTCCTGAAATGAAATAGTGGGAGCGGTCGGCGTAGGCGACCCGCGTGCCGCGCTCGAAGGTCACCGCATAGTCCTTGGTGAGGCACAGGCGCTCGAAGTCGTTGAGATAGGAAATCTGCCCGCGCCCCAGACCGAGGACGGAATAGGCGTCCATGGCCACGAGATCGTGGCGGTGCGCGCAGGCGCCCTCGATGCCGGTGCTGGCGATATAGTGGGAATTGCCGTTCATGCCGTGCCTGGCGAACAGCTCGGTGCGGCTGTCGACCATGCCCTGATAGAAGACATCGACATCCTTGAGATAAATCCAGGTGCGCACGCAGTCGTCGCTGAGAACGCCGCCCTGCCCCTTGAGCGTGCCGATCAGATCGTCGAAGACCTGTCGCGTCTGATCCGCTGCCGAAGAAATTCCATGATCGTCGCTGGCGCACAGCCGCGTGCTCCACAGGTGACGCAACCCGTTCTTCTCGATCACGACATGGCTTTTCGACAGCCGCTTTTTCTTGACGGGTGTGGCGCTCTCGAGGTGGTAGGCGAGCATCGATATTTTTGCGCCCTGCAAGGGTGGCTGCTGGATGATGGAGACCGCTACAGGGCTATCGGCCATGTCCCTGGCGAGGTCGGTTTCCATCAAAAGCGGCACCTGATTCATGGCGTCGCTGACGAATAGTCGCCGGAAAGCAGCCGTCTCCGGTTCCAGACCCAGCGACCGGACCGTCTCCTTGTAGTTTTTGTCGATGCAGGCAATTTGCTCGTCGAGACTGGCCTCCGATGGCGCCGTTACGGCGATGAAATGCTCTGCGCCGCCCTTTGCTCCAGTAAAGCTGCTATGCGCAATTCCATTCGCTGACGGCATGGCTGAATAGTCTCCTGAATTTCCTCTCTGGCGCAGTGGCCAGCGTCCGCCTTCCTAGCTCCGCGCATTTCCGTGTTTCGTGATCTGGATCACATTTCGCCGATGAAAGGCTGGCATTGTCCGCCCGTCACACAGGCGTTGAGCCTGAATTTTCCCGGCAAAGGCCTTTGTTCCGAAGGCTGCGGGAAAAGGCAGCGACGCCCGCAAAAAAAAGGGAAAAGGGGAACGACTCTCATGTCATCGACGTTTGACACCATTACGGAGATCATCGCGGAAATCAGCCAGATTCCCGTCGAGGAAATCACCGCGGAGAGCCATGCCGTCGAGGACCTGGCGATCGACAGTCTCGATTTTCTTGACATCGTTTTCGCGATCGACAAGGCGTTCGGCATCAAGGTTCCGCTCGAAACCTGGACAAAGGACATCAACGAAAATCAGGCGCCGTCGGAAGATTATTTCGTCATGGAAAATCTGTGCTCGCGAATTGACGAACTCGTCGCGGCCAAGGCCGCCTAGGTCGGACAGGCTCCCCCGTGCGACTCGAATATTTTCAGATGATTGACGAGGTTGTCGCGGTGAATCGCGCGGATGCCTCGATTCTGGCCCTCTCCACGGTACCGGGAGAAAGCCCGGTCTTCGAGGGGCATTTTCCCAGCTATCCTCTGGTGCCCGGCGTGCTGCTGATCGAGACCATGGCGCAAGCTTCCGGCTATCTGATCATGGCGCTCAACAATTTTGCCCAGCTGCCGCTGCTGGCCAGCGTCAAGGATGCGAAATTGCGCGCACCGGTTACGCCGCGCTCGCGGCTCACCATCGAGTCGTCGGTCGAACATGACGGATCGGGCTTTGCGGTCATGAAGGCGCGGATCAGGCATGACAATTCGCCGGTTTGCGACGCCGTTCTCAATATGAAGATGATGCCCTTTCCAAGCGAGGAGCTGCGCCAACATATACTGGCGAGCGCTGAAAGCGCGGGTCTTCTGGCTCTGGAGGTTTGATATGGCGGACCAGGAAGAAGAGGTCTGGATTACCGGGATTGGCCTGGTGAGTTCGCTCGGTGAAGGCTGCGAGGATCACTGGCGCCGGATGGGAAACGGCGCCAGACGGGAGCCGGTCATAGACGCAACCAGCTTTGCGCCCTACCCGGTCCACCCGCTCGTCAAACTGGATTTCGCCAAGCAAATTCCGAACCGCGGCGATCTGCGCCAGATGGGGCAATGGCAGCGTCTGGGCGTATACGCGGCCGGACTTGCGCTGTCCGATGCCGGAATTGCCGGCAACAGCGCCTATCTCGACAAGACCGACATGATCGTTGCCGCCAATGGCGGTGAGCGCGACATCGAGGTCGACGATGCAATTCTGGCGGAAATGAGCGTCCGGAACGATCCGGAAGTTTTCCTCAATGAGGCCCTCTCCACGCAGTTGCGCCCCACCTTGTTTCTTGCCCAGCTTCCCAATCTCATGGCCGGCAATATCTCGATCGTCCACAAGGTGACCGGATCCTCGCGCACCTTCATGGGCGAGGAAATGGCCGGCGTTTCCGCGGCCCAGACGGCGATCCGGAAAATCCGCGGCGGTCAGTCGGAACTCTGCCTGATCGGCGGCGCATACAATGCCGAGCGGGAAGATATGCAGCTGCTGTTCGAGCTCGGCCACTATCTGTGGCCGGATACTTACCGGCCCTTGTGGGAGCGGCATGAGCATGGCGGCGGCATCATAACCGGTAGCCTGGGCGCGTTTCTCATTCTCGAGGCAAAGGGCCATGCGCTGTCACGCGGCGCCAAGCCCTATGCCCGGATCCACGACGTGCTGGCGGACCGGTGCAACCGGAAGGCCGGCAGCGCGGCCGAAAATGCCCTGGCGCAGTTCGACCTTGTGCGCGACCGCATCGAAGCCGGACCGCTTGCGGTGTTGTCGGGCTCATGCGGCGCGGAGCCCGTCACCAGCGAGGAGTGCTGGTTTTTCAAGCAGCTTCAGGATCAGGGCTTCGACGTCGCCGTGCGCGGCGTGGGCAGCATGCTCGGCCACTGTGTCGAAGCCCAGTTCCCGGCGGGGCTCGCGCTTGCCGCACTCGCCACGTCGAAGAACCGGTTTTTCCAGCCCTTCGCGGAATCCGATTTTGAAAAGCCGCACGAGGCTTCCCTGGACCATGTTCTGGTGACCAGCTGGGGTCATTGGCGCGGTGAAGGGCTCGCCGTCGTCGAGGCGGTCCACTAACCAACCCGCCGGAAAGGAAGGTGCTCCGTGACCCGACATGCGCGTGATAGCAAGGGACGAACCGTCACCGTCGTTACCGGCATCGGTATCGTGACATCGCTCGGCGAGGGCAAGGAAGACAATTGGGCGTCGCTGACGGCGGGACAGTCCGGCATTCACGAGATCACCCGTTTCCCAACCGATTCGCTCAGAACCACGATCGCGGGAACCATCGACTTTCTCAGCCCCGATCCCGGGACCGCGCCCGGCCGGGCGAAAGCTCTCGCCACCGCGTCCGTGACGGAGGCGATCGCCCAGGCCGGCATCGGCTCGCCATCCGCCTTTCCCGGTCCGCTCTACCTGGCCATGCCGCCCGCCGAAGTGGAATGGCCGGCGCGGCTGGAGGTTTATGAATGTGCGAGAAACGGTTCTCCGGTGACGCACGCGCAAATGAAACGGGCAGCCCATGACGGCGCATTCCAGGACATGCATTCCCTGTTCCTGTTTGGACAGGTGGGGGAGTATCTGGCCGAAAAATTCGGCACCCGTGGCCAGCCGATTTCGCTCTCGACCGCATGCGCGTCGGGCGGCACCGCAATCCAGCTCGGCGTCGAGGCAATCAGGCGCGGCGAAACCGATGCTGCCCTTTGCGTGGGCACCGATGCGTCGATCAACGCCGAGGCGCTGATCCGCTTTTCGCTGCTGTCGGCTCTGTCGACGCGCAACGATCCGCCGCACAAGGCGGCAAAACCGTTCTCCAAGGACCGTGACGGTTTTGTTATGGCGGAAGCGTCCGCGGCTCTGGTGCTTGAATCCTATGATGCCGCCAAGGCCCGTGGCGCAACGATACTGGGTGTCGTGCGCGGCTGTGGAGAGCGCGCCGACGATTTTCACCGTACGCGCTCCAAGCCCGACGGGACACCCATCATCGGCGCTATTCGCAATGCGCTGGCCGACGCCGATGTCACCAGCGAACAGATCGACTACATCAATGCCCATGGGACCAGCACGCCCGAGAATGACAAGATGGAGTATCTCTCGCTCTCGACCGTGTTCGGGGATCAACTCGCCGGCACGCCGATCAGTTCCAACAAGTCGCTTGTCGGTCACACCTTGACCGCGGCCGGCGCCGTCGAGGCGGCCTTTTCCCTGATGACAATCGGAAGCGGAACGATACCGCCGACGATCAATTACGATACGCCCGATCCGGAAATGCCGCTGGATGTCGTTCCAAACACAAAACGCGACGCCCAGGTCGATATCGTCCTGTCCAACTCGTTTGGATTTGGCGGCCAGAATGTATGCCTCGTCCTTTCAGCGGAACCGGCGTGACGGTCTGGAGAGCGATGGATGGCTGAAGAAAACCGCCCCATGCAGGTGGCTGTTACCGGGGGAAGCCGAGGCATCGGCGCGGAGATTGTGCGCGGCCTCGCCGAAGACGGCTTCGACGTCCTGTTTACCTACCGGGAATCGGAGGACTTGTCGCAAACGCTGCTTGGCGAATTGCGCGCAAGCTGGCCGGGTCAGAAATTTGACGCCTGCCGGACCGATCTTGGCGATCCTTCACAGGTCGATGCCCTCACCGAGCGGCTGTCGGACAGCGATGCGCTCTATGGCCTTGTCCACAATGCCGGCCAGGCCTACGACGCGCTTGCCGCGATGATCGACCAGGACCAGGCGGAGAAAATCATGCAGGTCAATTTTTGGTCCCTGACACGGCTGGTCACCGGCGCTATTCGCCCGATGGTCGGCGCCCGGACCGGACGGATCATCGGCATCGGCTCAATGGCCGCACTTTACGGCATGCCGGGAAATGCCGTTTACGCGGCAACCAAGGGTGCGATGCTGAGCTATTTGCGGACTGTTGCGGTGGAACTGGCGCGCAAGGGCATAACAGCCAATTTCATTGCGCCGGGATATGTCGATACCGACATGGTCGCGTCCTACGCGAGCGTCCGCGACCGGATCGAGAAGCGGATTCCCGCCGGGCGCTTCGCGCAGCCTCGTGAAGTGGCCTCCCTGGTGCGGCATCTGATGTCGCCGGCGGCCGACTATATAAACGGAAGCGTCCTGCCGATCGACGGCGGAATGAATGCGGGGGTCATGCTGCGTGACTGAAGTCCTTACAAACGAAAAACTGCCGGAATCCGTGGCCCAGCCCATGCGCGCCCTGCAGCTCAAGGCGGAACGGGAAGTCGCGCTCGTCAATGTCGATCCGCCGCCGCAACCCGGCGACGATGAAATCCAGGTGCGTATACGGGCCGTGGCGCTGAACCATATCGACGTCTGGGGCTGGCGCGGCATGGCCTTCGCGCGCCGTAAATTGCCGATCATAATCGGCGCGGAGGCAGCCGGCGAGATCGTCGCGGCGGGAGCGAATGTGGACGGCCTGCGCACAGGACAGCTGGTTGCCCTCTACGGCGCCCAGACTTGCAACAGCTGCGCGCCATGCCGCGAGGGCCGCGACAATTTTTGCGAGAATGTCGGCGGAATTCACGGCTTTCACCGGGACGGCTTTGCCCAGGAGCTTGTAAATATGCCCGCGCGTCTCGCCGTTCCCGCGCCTGAGGGCGTCGACGCGATCGCCGCGGCCTGCGCGCCCGTCACCTTCGGTACGGTGGAACATATGCTGTTCGACAATGCCAGGCTTCGGTCTGGCGAAACCGTCCTGATCCAGGCCGGAGGCAGCGGCGTCGGCACCGCGGCGATCCTGATGGCCAAGGCCGCCGGCGCCAGCGTCATCACCACCGTGGGCAGCGATGAGAAGGCGCAAAAGGCGCGCGAACTGGGCGCCGACCATGTCATCAACTACCGCGAGGAGCGCTTTGAGGGCGTAGTGCGGAAACTGACCAGCAAACGCGGCGTCGATGTGGTCTTCGAGCATGTCGGCGCCGACACCTGGGCGGGGAGCCTATTCTCCTTGCGCAAGGGCGGCCGGCTGGTGACCTGCGGCTCCACCACGGGGCTTACCGCGGAAATCAATCTCTTCCAGCTATTCCAGCAGCAGCTCCGGATTTTCGGCAGTTTCGGCTGTTCCATGAACAATATCCGGACCGTGCTGGACAAGCTGGCCCGTGGCACGGTGCACCCGGTCATCGACTCCGTCATGTCTATCGAAGATATCGGCGTTGGGCTGAAGCGACTGGAAGACCGCGACGTTTTCGGCAAGATCATCGTGACGCTGTGACGCGGGAGGTTTTTCGGGATGCGTAGAAATGGCCGCACCGTCGTCCCCGCGCTGGCGGACTGGTCAGCCGCCCTGCTCGTTCGCGGAGCGGCCGCGCTGTTTCGGCGTCTGCCGCGTGACGCTTCCATCGGTCTGGCGATGCGCTCGGCGCGCGCGCTGGGACCGCTGTTGCCGCGAAGCAGAATCGGGCGCGAAAATCTCCGCCTCGCCTTTCCGGAAAAAAGCGAAGCGGAGCGGGCAAAAATCCTGGCCAGCATGTGGAAGAATTTCGCCCGGGCCCTGATCGAATATATGCATGTGGACAAGACCTTCGACTATGATCCCGAAAATCCCGATGGCGGCAAGATCACGGTGGCGGGAGTGGAGAATTTCGAGCGTCTGTCCAAGGGCGGCCCGGCCATCATTTTTACAGCCCATTTGTCGAACTGGGAATTGCTTGGTGTGTGCGCCGCGAAATTCGGCCTCGATGTCGCCTCGCTATTCCGCCCGCCGACCAACCGGCATCTGGCGAAAAGACTGTTCAAGGCGCGCTCGGGGCGTATGGGGCGGCTCGTTGCATCGCGGCCCGGCGTGAGCCTGGAGCTGGCCGCGACGCTGCAAGCGGGCGGAATCATCGGCCTTCTCGTCGATCAGCGATTTCACGGCGGCGTCCTGGTGCCGTTTTTCGGCCAGCCCGCCGATACCAATCCGCTGCTTGCCAAGCTGGCCAGGCACTATGATTGCCCGGTGCATGGGGCCCGCGCGATCCGGCTCGCCAACGGGCGCTTTCACCTTGAAATGACCGATGCGATCGACCTTCCCAGAGACGCGAAGGGAGATATCGACGTGGCGAAAGCCACCGCCAGGGTCCAGGCGATTGTCGAGGGCTGGGTGCGCGAATATCCCGACCAGTGGATGTGGGTCCACCGGCGCTGGCGGTTCGGGAGGAAAACCCGCCTGGGTTCGCGGGTCACCACCGCCGCGGCTACGCAAACGGATTGAGTTTTTTCAGTTTCGCGGAGAAACGGTGACGCCCGAGTTCGCGTTCCATCGCGGCGTGTGAACTCATCCAGTTGAACATCACGTAGCGCCGCTCCCCTTCAAAGGGCTCATGCCCGTGCCACGAATTCTCCGAGCGCTGGAAAGCAGCGAGCGTACCGCCATTGGGCGGGATTTCGGTGGCATAGTCTTCGAGATTGTCGCCGGCGCGCAACATGCGCAGCCGACCGCCGCTTTCGTCCCAGATATCATTGAGATAGAGCAGGCAGGTGACGACCTTGGTCACGGTATCGGTATGGATTCGCCCATCTCGCTTATGCGCGCGGGAGCGCACCGTAATCATCAGCGGCTTGTCCGACAGATCGACACCGAATTTCCCGCCCATGATGTCCTCAAGATCGGAGCTGCGAATATCGTCGACGAGAGCGGCGAAAGCCGGTCCGTAGGACAGTTCCGAGAGCGGAAAGATGCCCGGCTTGCGAATCAACGGAAAGTCGGCCCGGATGGTCGCAAGATCCACCGGGCTCAAGACACCCGGGGTTGCGAAAAATTTGAAGGGCTGGCCTGTCAGGGGGGTTTTGTTTATGGCGTTAAAATCTAACACGTTGGCCTCGCTATCGGCTCGCCCCGCGCAACGGGGCAGGTCTTTTCTCAATCGAGCGGTATTGGTGCAAATCGACAGGGGAAAGATCCTGATCCAGATCACAAAACCGCCGATTTCGTGACCGGCAATAAACGATATTGAGAGACGTCAACCCGCCGCCAGGGCCAGCGCGGCGACATCGGGGACCATGACGCGCCTTCTGCCGGTAAGCTCGATCAGCCCCCGTTTCTTCAGCATCGAGAACTGGCGGCAGACGGTTTCATAGGTCAGGCCCAGAAAGTCGGCGATCTCTTCCCGCTTCAGGTGCAGATCGAGCGTTTGCGTACACGCCGAAGCACGCTCCCCCTCGTCATCGTTGATCGAGGCGCGCGTCGCCAGCATCACCAACAGGCTGGCAACCCGTTCCTCCGCCGTTTTGCGGCCCAATAGCACCATCCAGTCAAGCGCCCCGTCCAGCTCGTCGAGCGTCTGTTCGAGCAGGCGCTGTTTCAGGCCGGGGAAATCGTCGAGCATGCGCTCGAATCCGGCATAGGGAAAACAGCATAATTCAACTTCCGTTGCGGCTTGCGCGAAATAGGGAGTCTTTCTTCCCAATGCGCGCCCGACGCTGTCGGGCGGCAGGAGCAGACCCACGACCTGCTGGCGTCCGTCGAACAGGACCTTGGTCAGCTTAACAACGCCCGACACCACGGCGGCGAAGAATTCCGGCTTTTCATCGGCGAGGTGGATATGCTGTCCGGGCGCGAATGTGCGGCGGCCCGCGATGGTTCTGAACTGCTTCAGCTCATCGCGAATGAGCGCATTGCATATTCCCCTGCGGCGAACGACGCATGGCTCGCAGCGGCCCAATGCATCTTCATGATGCAACGTCATGGACGAGGTCCCCAGGTTCGAGTTCGCGTTCTGTAACCGCATAAAATTCTTACGCCGATTATCGGCCTCCAACGCCTGTTGTCCAGCCGGCATCGAATCCGTTATCCCTCTTTGACGCGATCATAGGATCAAAATCACCGTTGAACTCAAGCAAATATCAAGCCGGTTGCGTGACGAATTGACGCTTGCGGCGACGCCGCCGGACGCCAAGGCCGGGCTCTCTTTATCCGGCCGGACCATCACCGCCCCGGCCAGGTCATGGCCTAATCTGTTAAGCTTTTGAGATAGCCGAGCAAACTGAGCCTCTGTTCTTGGACACCGTCCCGCATGCTGGTCTTGGGCTCCTTGTCGAACGCGCCTTTCGGCAACTTGTGCGCGATGCCCTTGTGGCAGTCGATGCAGGTCTTGCCCTCGTCGAAACCTTCCTCATGCCTGTCTGCGGACCGCGACTCCTGCTTTTCATAGTCCATCGACTCGTCGTCATGGCAGTTGCGGCACTCCCGGCTGTCGGTGGCCTTCATGGAGGCCCAGACGCGCTTGGCAAGCTCCAGCCGCTTGGCTTCGAACTTCTCTCTTGTCGATATCGAGCCGAGCAGTTTGTGGTAGAGCTCGTTGGTCGCGCGGACCTTGCGGATCACTTTGTGAATCCACTCTTTGGGGACATGGCAATCGGTGCAGATGGCGCGCACGCCGCTGCGGTTCGCATAGTGGATTGTCTCGGTATACTCGTCGTAGACATTCTCTTTCATCTCGTGACAGGAGATGCAGAATGTTTCGGTGTTGGTCATCTCCATCGCCCAGTTGAAGCCACCCCAGAACAACACACCCAGGAAACCGCCAAGGATGACGAGCGCGCCGAGAGAAGTTGTCCTGGCCGGACTGCTGAAAGCTTTCCAGGCGCGCGTCAGCGCGTTGCCGGGTTTATCGTTCTTTTTTTTCTGCGCCATCCGATCATGTTCCCCCATGGTGGTTCGATTGTCGCCGGCGTCCGGCAATAGACCGCGCGCGCCACGATTTCCGGGCCGGACCAGCCCTCGACTGTCTTCAAGGAACGCGCCCGCGGGTGCGGGCGCGTCCAGCCGCTACTGCTTTACCGTCTCGAACGTGTTCTCGACGAGCGGGTCCACGTCCAGTTGCGGCGTATGGCATTGGGTGCAGAAATACCGGCGCAAATCCATCTGATCCGACTTGGTCCCGTCGGCGGCGACGAAATGGCTATCACCAACCTTCGGCGCCTTCTCCTTCTTAAAGTTGGCCGCGTCATGGCACCGCAGACAGGTGTTCACCTGCAACGTGATCTCGTCCTTTTCGATCTTGTGCGGAATCGAAGGCGGCTGCTGTTTCCAGCTCCGCTCGATTTTGCCCTCGACCGTGGTTTGTTTCCTTCGGTCAAACTGTTTGGCGGAGGCATCGAGCGGATTATTGCCGCGCAACGTGGCGACCTCAGCCCGTGCAACATAGCCCACGCCGACGCCCATGAGCGTCGCCGTCAATGCAATCAACAAAAACTTCTTCATGACTTCCTCCATCATGATCGCCCAGATTCCAGGGCTAGGACCGGACCCGTGGCGCGTCGGGGCCGCAATGCACATTTTTTGCATTCAGGCTCCATGCCGCGCCGTTCCTATCAGTTGCGGCTGGCGTCGCCCCGCCGGCGCGGCGGGAAAACGCAAGCCGAAATTAAAGACATCGTGGGGGCAAATATCGACGCAGCGTGCGCAGTTGGTGCACGCGCCCGACAGAATTGCCGCGCTGGCCTCCCCACCGCCGCGCCGCTCGCCCTTCAGCGCCGGCGGGATCACCTGCGGCTCGGGGCAGACCTCATAGCACTCCATGCAGTCGTCGCAGGCGGCGCGGTTGTCGGCGCGTACGCGAACGAGGCTCGCCGCGCCGACGAGGCCATAGAAGGCCCCCATCGGACACAAATGCCCGCACCAGCCATGCTTCATGATGAATAGATCGAACAGAAAGACGCCGGCGATTATCGCCCAGCCGAAGCCCATGCCGAATATCAGGCCGCGATGGAGCATCGAGACCGGATTGACCAGCTCATAGGCGAGCGTACCCGTGGCCAGGGCCAGGATCAGCACCAGCCCCAGCATCCAGTATCGCGCCTCCCGGGCGATGCGCGCCGACCCCTTGATCGCGAGACGGCGGCGCAGCCAGTGCGCGGTGTCGGTCACGATATTGACCGGGCAGACCCAGGCGCAATAAACGCGTCCGCCGACCAGAAGATAAAAGGCCAGAATCAACGCCGCGCCAGTGACCGCGGTGCTGGCAACGCCGAGATGCCCGGCGGCGATCAACTGCATGAACGCCAGCGGATCGGTCATCGGCACGGTGTCTGCAAACAGGCTCGACGACAGATTACCCTTCAAGATCCACACCCCGCCGACCGGTCCGGCCATGAACAGAGCGAGGATGGCCAACTGGCTCATGCGCCGCAGGATCAGCCATTTATGGGCGCCCAACCGCCCTTTCGCGGCGATGGCATCATGGCCGAGTTTTTCAATGACCGCCGACATCACCTGGCTTCCCTGATGCCCTTGCGCAGGGTGTCAAGCGCACTGCCCGTACGCGGCGCGGCGGGTTCGTCCGCAATCAGGCCGCGGCCGGAATGATCGTAACGCAATCCCTCGGGCAGATTGTATTTATGCTCGGGGTCGGGCGTGACAAGCGCGTCGCCGGCCTTTTGCTTCTGCTCCCAGCCGAGGCGGTAATGGCGGCCCAGTTCGCCCTTGGCGAGACGGATGGGCATCACTTTGATAGCGGCCTCCTCCAGGATGCACGCCTTTTCGCACAGTCCGCAGCCGGTGCAATCATCCGAATAGACGACGGGCGGGAAAACCGCGTGCTTGCCGGAGCGCTTGTTCGGCCGGTATTCGAGCTTGATCGCCTTGCCGCGCACCGGGCAGACATTGAAACAGACCTCGCACCTCAAGCCCTGAAACGCGATGCAGGATTCCTGGTCGATCAGGACGGCGAGCCCCATGCGCGCCTTGGTGATATCGGTGAGAGTGTGGTCGAGCGCGCCGGTCGGACAAGCCGGCACGCAGGGAATGTCGGTGCACATCTCGCAAGGACCCGAGCGCGCGGTAAAATAGGGCGTGCCCGTCGCCACGCCTTCGCCGAGTTCGGCGAGTTTCAGAATGTCGTAGGGGCAATCGCGCACGCACAGCCCGCAGCGCACGCAGGCGCCGAGAAAATCCTTCTCCGGCAGCGCGCCGGGCGGGCGCACGGCATCCGCCGGCAGCGAGCGCGACGGGCGCGCATATAGCCCCACCGCCAGGCCGAACAGAGCGACTCCGCACGCAGTCTTGGCCGCGTCGGACAGAACACGCCGACGGCTGACCGTTTTACCCTTTGCGTGTTTGCCCGTTGGCATTGGTCCGTTTCCGTCTGGCTCTACTGCTCGATCAAGGGACGGCCGGCGGCAGATCGTCCGCCGCCGGCATTCCCCCGCGTCTTCAGGCCTTCATCACCTTGCAGGCGCATTTCTTGTAGTCCGTCTCCTTGGAGAGCGGATCGGTCTGGTCGAGCGTGAGCTTGTTGACCAGCCGGTTGGCATCGAACCAGGCGATGAAGACGAGGCCTTCAGGCGGTTTGTTGCGCCCGCGGGTCTCGACCCGGGTGACAAGTTCGCCGCGCCGCGTCTGGATCTTGCATTTGGAGCCGTCGCGCAGCTTGCGCTTCTTGGCATCCTTCGCGTTCATGAACAAAACCGCGTCCGGCACCGCGCGATGCAGCTCGGGCACGCGCTGGGTCATGGAACCGGAATGCCAGTGTTCGAGCACGCGGCCCGTGCACAGCCACAGATCATATTCCTTGTCCGGCGGCTCGGCAGCGGGCTCATAAGGCGCGGTGATGATGTTCGCGCGCCCATCGGGCTTGCCGTAGAATTTGACGCCTTCGCCCTTCGCCACATGCGGGTCGTAACCCTCGCGGAAGCGCCACAGCGTCTCCTTGCCGTCGATAACCGGCCAGCGCAGCCCGCGGGACTTGTGATAGGCCTCATACTCGGCCATCTCATGGCCCTTCTTCGGCCCTTCATACTGGAAGCGGCGATATTCCTCGAACAGTCCCTTTTGCAGGTAGAAGCCGAAATCTTCTGACTCGTGGTTGTTATACTCGTTGCCACGGTCGTCCTTCACGGTCCCTTTCTGGTAGGGGAACTTGTCCACCTGGCCGTTGGCATAGAGAACTTCATAGAGTGTCTTGCCTTTATGCTCGGGCATCTTGTCGAGCAATTCAGCATCCCACACATCTTCAACCTTGATGCGTTTGGAGAACTCCACGATCTGCCAGACGTCGGACTTCGACTCGCCCGGAGGCGATACCTGTTCGCGCCAGAATTGGGTGCGCCTCTCGGCGTTGCCATAAGCACCTTCCTTTTCCGTCCACATCGCGGTCGGCAGGATGAGATCGGCGGCAATCGCTGAAACGGTCGGATAGGGGTCTGACACGGTGATGAAATTGTCCGGGTTGCGCCAGCCGGGCCATGACTCGCCGTTCATGTTGGCCGCCGCCTGCATGTTGTTGTTACACATCACCCAGAAGCAGTTCATCTTGCCGTCTTTCAGCGCCCTGTGCATGGCGACCGCATGGATCAGGGTTTTGCCTTCTGACGTTTTCGGTCCCGGAACAGTGCCTTCAGGGAGCTTCCAGATCTTCTCGGCAAACGCCCTGTGCTTGGGATTTTTGACCACCAGGTCGGCCGGCAGGCGGTGCGTGAAGGTTCCCACTTCCCGCGCGGTGCCGCAGGCCGAAGGCTGGCCGGTCAGCGAGAACGGGCTGTTGCCCGGCTCGGCGATCTTGCCCATCAGCAGATGGATATTATAAACCAGCCCGTTCACCCATACGCCGCGGGTGTGCTGGTTGAAACCCATGGTCCAGTAGGACGACACCTTCTTCTTGGGGTCGGCATAGGCCTTGGCCAGCTTTTCCAGTTTTTCCGCCGGAACCTTGGTGAGCTTGGCGGTATATTCCAGCGTGTAGGGCTCGACCGACTTGGCATAGTCCTCGAAGCTGATCTTGGAGAGCTTGCCCTTGCCCCGGTTCGTGGCCGCTTTTTCGCGTGGATCGGTGCCGCGAAGGCCATAGCCGATGTCGGTCGGGGTCTTGGTGAAGTTCACGTGGCCGTCCAGGAAGTCCTTGTTGTAGGCCTTGTTCTGGATGATGTAGTTGGCGATGTAGTTGGCGATCGCCAGGTCGGTCTGCGGCTCGAATACCATACCGTTGTCGGCCAGCTCGAAATTCCGGTTCTCGAAAGTCGAGAGCACATGAACTTCGCTGCCCTTCTTGGTCAGCCGCGTGTTGGTGAGCCGCGACCACAGGATCGGATGCATCTCGGCCATATTCGCGCCCCACAGCACAAACACGTCGGCATGCTCCAGATCGTCATAGCAGCCCATCGGCTCGTCGATACCGAAAGCGCGCATGAAGGCGCCCACGGCGCTCGCCATGCAGTGGCGGGCATTGGGTTCCAGGGAGTTGGAGCGGAAGCCGGCCTTGAGCAGCTTCTGGGCGGCATAGCCTTCCCACACCGTCCACTGGCCGGAGCCGAACATGCCGACGCCCTTCGGGCCCTTGGCCTTGCGGGCGGCAACCCATTTTTCGGCCATTATGTCGAAGGCTTCGTCCCAGGAAACCTCCTCGAACTCGCCGCTCTTGTCGTATTTGCCGTCCTTCTTGCGCAGGAGCGGCTTGGTCAGGCGGTCCTTGCCATACATGATCTTGGCGAGGAAATAGCCCTTGATGCAATTGAGGCCGCGATTGACCGGTGCATCGGGATCGCCCTGTGTCGCGACAACCTTGCCATTGTTGACGCCGAGCAGGACCGAGCAGCCGGTGCCGCAGAAGCGGCAGGGCGCCTTGTCCCAGCGGATGGCGTCGGTTTTCTGGGCCGCCGCGGGAAGCGCGCCCGGCAGGGATATTCCCGCTGCCGACGCGGTCGCCGCCACGGCGCTGGTCTTGAGAAAATTACGGCGTGAAACTGACTGTGTCATGGCTCAGGCTCCTCGGATTGGGCTTGCGGGGGTCGCCGCAAGCTCGGCGCTGGCGTTGAGGTTTTCGGATTCAAAACTGTGGTAGACGAGCGCGGCGGAGGCGACGCCCGGCGTATTGGCAAGCGCGAGGATGGTATCGTCGCAACAGGCGTTTTCGCCATCCTCGACCGTGACGATAAAGCGGCCGTCGGGGGTCTCGTGATGTAACTCGACTCCCTCCAGCGTTTGGAGCGCGGCACGGGCCGTTTCCGTTGCTCCGGGATAGGCATGTATCAGAACACCGGCGATGTTCATGCGAACACCTCCTCTGTCTCGCGGTTTTTCATTTCGATGGATTGATTGGGGCAAATGACGGCGCAATTGCCGCAACCGGTGCAGGCTGCGGCGTCGATAAGAGGCAACGCACGCCCCTGCGTCATCAACCGGAAACGGATGGCGCCAGCCTCGCAGTTTTCTTCGCAACTCCGGCAAGTGATCGCGTTGAAAGACAGGCAATTGCTCTTCACATGGGCGGTGGCGACCCAGGGCCGCGCATGGCTCTTTCTGAATGCCCCTGTGGTGCAGACTTCGGCGCACCTACCACAAAATGAGCATTCGGCCTGACCGAAAAGAAGGATCGGAAATCCTTCCCCGTCCTGTCCGATGACGCCGGTCTCGCAGGCTTTGCGGCAATCGCCACATGGTTCGCAGCGGGCGCGGAAATCTTCTTCAGCGATGGCGTAGGGTGGACGTATGCTGTCGGGAATTCCGGAAAACCGTCCCCGGATTATATCCGCGCGGCTAACGGTATTGCGCATCGAATCCGCCTACCCAAGTTGCAGAGCGCCACGGTGGCGACTCTGCGAAGCACTCTTGCGCGAAAGTCTCGGATTCAAACGGGTTCTACTTTGACTTTTGTCAAGTCCACCCCTCTTCCAAGCCTCAACAATTCGTCTAATTGCTTGCCGGCATGGCCAGCTGGAAGCGTGGGAAATGGCCAGCCAATTACCCATGGCATGGCCGGCGGCGGCTTTCCCGCGGCAGCGGGCGGGCCGGATATAGACACAGCGTTAAGGGGATTGCGAAGCGCGCGGTTAAAACCGGTTAGACCCAGTCGCAAATTCAGCGAAGCCCGCCGCTCTCGCCGTCATCTTTTGCGCATTGGCAAGGGCTGCCGATTGCGCTGGACGCCCCTTTGCGCTGGACGCCCGTTGCGGAATTCAGCGCCGTGCTCGACGGACAAATGTTCACTCGCGATATCGCCGAGCACAACGCCCTCCGATGCAATCGAGCGACTGCGGAAATTGATATCGCCTTCTATATGACCGTTAACGGTCGCGCTCTGCGCGAGCACTTCTCCGGTGATTTTCCCCGAGTTCCCGACCACAAGAATGGCGGCATCGACATTGCCGTCGACCAGACCAAAGATCTTCGGCGCGCCACGGCATTCGATAATGCCCGTGATAATGAGTTCCTTGGGTATATTCGTCGAAGTTGCCGCGCCGCCGGCATCGTGCGCCTTGCCAACGACCGGCAAGGGCTCGACGCTTTTGGAGCTGCTCATCGCAGGCGGAATACGCCAATCAGATGCGGCCGCTCGCCCTGGCCAGCACGATGTAGACGGTGCCGTGGTCCGTGCTCAGAAATTCCTCAAGGTTCCTCTTTCCGGCAGGCTTGCCGTCGGAGCGACCTTCGAGTTGCGCTTCGAACAAGCTCATATATTTTTCGCTGAACTCCCGGAACCTGCTGCTTTGCACGTATTTCTCCCCGACCTTTTCGATTAGCTCCGGCCCATAGGCCTGCGCCAGTTCGCGCGTGAAAATATCGGATTCACCATTCTCGGATTTAAACCATCGCGTAAGATAGGATTCCTGGTCAAGAAACCGGGACAGCTCCTTTGCGATCTGATCGAAACTGGTTTTGCTGTCCGGTGCCTCCGGACCATCGTCCATCATCTGAATTGTCTTGATCTTGGACGCCGCGCCGCCTGTTACCTTTAGCGGGACCTGCATCGCGGCCGGTTTCGGCGTGGCTGCCTCTTCTTTCACGGCAGGTTCCGCGACCATTTTTTTCATCGCGGATTCCGAGACCTTTTTCCGCATCGCGGAGAGTTTGTTTCCCGGTACCGGCAAATCGGTGCCTCGACCGGGCTCGGACGGTGCGGCGGGCCGCACCGGCTCCGCCGGGGTTCCTCCGCTCGCGCTGTCAGGTCCGCGCAGCACACGGCGCGCCGCAACATCGCGGATCGCGGCCAGAGCCTTGCCGTCATCGATCAGAGCCCGGCTGGCCCCGCGCAGCGAATCCATCTTATTGCGGCTGAATTTCACCCGGCTTTCGAGAATGGACAACGCTATTTCGACAACGGTCGTACGCGTTTTTGCGGTGTTGAGCGCCGTTTCCACCTGCATGATCGACTTGATGATGTCGGCATCGCTTGAGAAATCGCCGTCAGGCGCGGAAAGGCCCAGATCACCTGCCTTCAGCGCCATTCTGTCAATTTTCAGAATATGTGCACCGGCCTCGTCGAAGGTCACCTCAAGCGAGTCTCCCGCCGCGAGATTCTGACCGTTATAGTCGGCGTTCTCCACGATCCCATCGATCTGGTTGCGTATTTCCCTGTACGCACCGGCAAGTGCATATCTGCTCATGGGATCCGACAACTGGCGCCCCTGCTCCAGCAACCGTGCCGATTCCTCGAGCAACTCCTCGATCGCCTGCGATGCATTGAGCGACATTCGGGCCAGCCGAACGGACTCTTCCATCTCCTCGACCCTGGAGAAAAGTCGCTGGGCGTGCTCCTCGCACGCGACCGCACGCTCCAGCTGCGGGCTGCCACCACGCTTCGCATGATCCCGATTCGCACCGGAGTCGTTTGCCGCCGCTCCGGGGAACCCGGTATTTATTGTCGGCCTCGTAAATCCCGACATCAGATCCAAGGTGTCGGATGGGTTCGTATAGTCAAC
The DNA here is from genome assembly GCA_021775575.1 of Hyphomicrobiales bacterium. Lineage (GTDB taxonomy): Bacteria > Pseudomonadota > Alphaproteobacteria > Rhizobiales > Methyloligellaceae > JAJFHO01. The sequence continues at coordinate 5,161 of JAJFHO010000135.1, read as the reverse complement.
TGCGTGAGCCACTTTCGCCTCCATAAGATTCAGCCGCCGGCATTCTTCCGGTCAGGCTTGTGAATCTCTTTTTTTTTGAGCTAGTTTCCAGAGCCAACGGGACTTCCCGTATATTGAGCAGCGCGTTCCGCACTTGTATTGCTGCGCGTGTATGTCTGACCGGTTGCCGCCGCCTTATCGTCCGACACAGACCCGCAAATCTGGGAAAGGATCAGCGAGACGGCGTCTTGACCGGCACGCGAGCTGTTAATCTGTTTGCCGCCTTCATCGAGGATATCGATCATGCCGCGGGCGAATTTCATTCGCGTTTTCAGCAGCACCGATATTGTGTTGTAGCTGTAGGAATGCGCGGTCAGGTTGTTGGCCGCCATTTCGACCTTCGTCAAACGCTCAATGACTTCCGTATTCGAAATCCGGACGTCCTTGAACGCCGTCAGTCCAAGCCCGGCGCTGCCCATGTCGATACCGTCGATCGAGAAACCGCGGTGCCGCGACCCGTCAATTGCAACGATGATATTGTCGTTCTTCGCCAGATTCTTGCCGTCGTAATAGCCTTCAAGAACGATGAAATCGATCTGTTCCAGCAGGCCGTCATAGGATTTCGCCAGAATGCTTTTTGACGATGAATCCGGCAGATCCCGCATTTTCGACAGAACCACTTTGGCTTGCTCGAGCACGTCCACAATCGTCTGGGACACGACCTGGGCGCATTTGCAGTTTTGCGACGCACCTTCGATGGCCGAAATTCGGCTCTCCAGCGCGTGCGAACGCGCGAGCAGAGTACCGGCCAGCCTGAGCAGGCGGGTCTCCTGATTTTCTTCCTGAAGCGCCGTGTTCGACTGGAACAGCTCACCGCCGTGCGCCGCATTGGCATAACCGCGTTCCACGTCTCCGGCACCGGCCGACGCCTGAGTATTGCGCAGCTTCACTGATCCCAATTCCATTGTCAGAGCTCCTAGCTGAAATTCTGGGTAGTCGGTTTGCGAGTTGAGCAAAACTAGGCCACTGCCCCGCAGCATTGTAAATAAACAACAAACAATATTATTAATAGCAATCGCGTTAATATTAACAGGTATTGTTAATATATGAGTTCATAATGATACAGTGCAATATTACCGCACATCTTTCTCGTTTATTACTGTATTAAATTGAGATAATGACTGTATTTGACATCATATCCGGGGTCGCCCGCTGATATTACAAGGAGACGAAGTGCGCCCCGCGAACGGACTCTATGCTGCTCCATCGCACGCGCGGGCCCGAAAGTCCGGACCGCCAATTTGTACACGCACGCCGGGCCTTGAGCCCGTAAATACCGTGCATGAGCTGGTCCGTTGACCGGTGCCGGCGCGCTACCGCGTGATTCTTATGCGCGTATTGCCCATGCCATGTCTGGCAATCAGGTTAAACAGGACCGCGGCGTTGGCGGGATGCAGCCGGATGCACCCATGCGACGCCGGCGTGCCGAGGCGCCTGGTTACATTGGTGCCGTGAATCGCGTAGCCGCCCCTGAAAAATACCGCCCAGGGCATTGGTGAGCCGCGATAAATGCTCGAATAATGATGCCGGTGCAGCCAGTATGGGCGAAACGTCCCTATTGGCGTGCGATAACCGCGCCGCGCCGTGGAAACCGGCCAGCTGTTCCGCTTCGCTCCATTGACATAGAGGTGGAGACGTTGCTGCGAAATATCTATATGCGCGAGAATTTTGGCATTTGCCCGCACCGGCGACAGGGCAAGAATACACACCAGCAACACAAACAATAAGATACGCGGCACCGTCCCGACTCCCGCAGCTGCCAACAAATCGAGAGCAGCTTACCACCCATTCCGCACAACGGGGCAAGCAGACGCTGCCTGGATTGACCGGACCACCCCCGGAGATGCGATATGGGGACGGCTACTGAAGCAGCCAGTCGAACAGCCCGCGCGGTTGCGCTCGCCGCTTCTTCCTGCGCGACTGGCGCGCCTGGACCTGAGGGTCGGTCCGCCAGTATCCGTCGCCAAACCACGACGGCTCCTGATCATAGCCATAAGGATTCGCGTTTCCCTTGCGCAACTTGATTTCGTTGGCGCCGCCTTCCGGATCGGTAACAACCACTGAAACGCGCTGCCAGTCCCAGGTCGCCTTCGACGCGCCCCAGCTATCGGGCTCGATCGCGACGACCTTGCTGTTCCAAAGATCGACGATCGCGACATATTCCAGACGCGTCTTGCCACCTCCGGGCAAAGTGCCGGCGTAATATTCAAGCAGGCCTACGCCGCGCAGGTCATGTTTCAGCAGGGTCCAGTCGATGATGTTGGGTTCTCCCGGTCCATACATTTCCAACCGAACCCGAAGCTTGGGATAGCGTTTGTTGACGGCGGCATATGTGCCGTCCTTCTCGCGCAGAACCGACCAGCTTTTGACGGGCTTGCCCACTATCGGCTGCGCCGGCGCCGCCCCTTCCGGCGGCAGCTCCTGACCGAGCGCCGCCAACGCCGCGCGGGCGGTGGCATGGCGCGAGTCCACTTCCCACACTTTGGCGTAATCGGCTATCGCCTCATAGCTCCGCCCCAGAGATTCAAAAATCTTGGCGCGAGTGATCAGGGCGTCGATATCGCCCTCCTGCAGCTCAAGCGCCTTGTTCACATCGGCCAAGCCTTCCTCGCCCCTGCCGAGCCGGAGCGCTGTTTCTCCCCTCCTCGTGTAGGCTTCATGCATCTCCGGGCGGAGCGCGATGACTTGGGAAAAATCCTCCCGCGCGGGATTGTAGCGGTGCAGCGTCATGTGGACGCCCGCCCGTGCGATATAGGCCTCCGCCAGTTCGGGGGACAGTTTGAGCGCCTTGTCGAAATCCCGAAAAGCTGAATTATATTTCCGCGCCTTCGCAAAGGCGCGCCCGCGCGCCAGATAGAGCGCGGCTTCGTCCGGCTTCTGGGCAATGATCTGCGTATAGTCGTCCACCGCACCGCTATGGTCGCCAAGCGCCGCCTGGGCCTCGGCCCGGTTTTGATGCGCACTGTAATATTTCGCGTTCAGAACTATAGCGCGGTTGAAATCGCGCACCGCTGCGAATGGACGCCCGAGCGCGCTGTGCACCTTGCCCCTGCCGTTAAATGGCACCGCGCTTGTCGGCATCAGCGCGACGGCCTTGCGAAAGTCGCGCGCCGCGGCCGCGAAGTCGCCAAGCGTGTGATTGGCATTGCCGCGATTGTTGAAAGCCGCGCCATAAGCCGGCGCCAGCGCTATGGCCCGGTCGAAATCGGCGATCGCTTCGCGGGGCTGCCCAAGATCCAGCAACGCATTGCCGCGATTGTTGTAGACGACGGAATAGTCGGGAAACAGCCTGACCGCCTTGTTGAAATCCTCGACTGCCGCCGTCGGCTGGCCCATCCGCCATTTGGCGACGCCGCGGTCATTATAGATATTGGCGCGGCGCGGATCGGACAGGTTGCGATCGTCAAGCGCCCGGGTGTAGGAGGCAACGGCTTTTTCATACTTGCCGCGCAGCAAGGCGGAGACGCCCTGGCGCGCCTGCAGCAGCCCGTTGCCCGTGGCGCCATACGTGACCGCCGCCATGCCCGGCAGAAGCAGAAAAATAGCGCCAATCAGCAAAATTCTGAATTTGGGCGATGAGGGTCTCATTGTCTCTTTCATGACAGCCCCGCCTGTCACTTGTTTCCCATCCGCTGGAACCGCCGTCAACCGCTGTTCGATATTATCCCGCTTCGTGGCGAAATCTGGTCCGGCATGCGACGGCGGCGGACCGCGGCAGCCTGCCGGAATCGCTCCTGCCCCTCCTTTATCGGCGAGTCACGACCAAATTTTGACGAATTTGACGGTATCATAGAGCTGCGAACCTTTCATAAGGCCGGTCCGCGATCGTGAATGTCACGCCGGCGCGAGATCATGGTTAACAGACAATTAACGAATGGGGCCTTAGTCTTCCCGTGAAAATTCCAAGGCGTGGGATATTGGATTGATGCGCACTTCCGCAATGAGACTCGCTTCGTTCGCCTCATTTTTTCTCTGCGCGTCGATGATCGGAAACGCCTTTGCGGCAGACGACGCTGCGAAGGGTGCGATCAGACCGCGTGTCGCCGCGACCCCGCTGCCAGTGGCCAAGCCTGATGTGTCTCTGGATCAGATGATCGGCCAAATGATCATGGTCGGTTTTGTCGGCAAATCTGAAAAAGATCCCGGTGTCGCTGCGATTCAGGATCAACTCCGCAGCGGCGTAATCGGCGGCGTAATTCTGATGGGACGCAATATCGCGTCGCCGGCGCAGATCAAGAAACTCTCATCGCTGCTCCACGCGGCGTCAAGAGAGGGAAAACGCTCCACGACATTGATAGCTGTCGACCAAGAAGGCGGACACGTCCAGCGGCTCAAGCAGCAGAATGGGCATCAGTCCTTTCCCTATTCGGCGCGTACGATCGCTGAGCGCTGCACACCGAGACAGGCCGGAGAAATATACCGGGCGCTCGCCTGCCAGCTCCATGATTCTGGGATCAACGTGAATTTCGGACCGGTCGTGGATCTTGACATCAATGGCACGAGAAACCCGATTATCGGGAAATACCGCCGCAGCTTCGGCAGGGACCCCGACCTGGTCGCGGAATATGCCGGCTGGTTCAATGGCGCGCACAAGACCTATGGCCTTCTCACCGCAGCAAAGCACTTTCCCGGGCACGGCAGCAGCCTTACCGATACACACGCCGAATTCACGGATTTGACCAAGACATGGTCACCGGAAGAACTCAAACCCTATGAGCGCCTGCTCGAATTAAATTACGCCGACATGGTTATGGTGGGACATCTGTACCATCGCCGCTTTTCCGACGGATCGGCGCCGGCCAGTTTGTCAAGGAAGGCAATCGAGGGAGAGTTGCGAGGCAAGCTGCGTTTCGATCGGGTAGTCATCACCGACGATCTTCAGATGAAGGCCGTGCTTGATCACTATCCGCTCCGCGAGAGAATTCCCATGGCCGTCAACGCGGGCAATGACATTGTGCTGTTGTCGAATACGGTAAAACCCTACCCGACCCTGGGCAAGGTCGTGCATAACATCATCCGCAGGTCGGTCAGGGAAAACTGCCCGACCGGCACTGCAAAGAGCTGCATAGAGCGCCGAACCATCGAAGCCGCCTATAAGCGTGTAATGGAAATGAAGGCACGA
>JAJFHO010000134.1 GCA_021775575.1 Hyphomicrobiales bacterium | reverse complement strand
GCCGTCAAAGCGAGTGTCCGGCGCAACCGGCTTGATCGCGGCATGCATCATCTGCGCGCGGTTGTGTTCATCGCCGATGACCGCGACCGGCAAATCGCGCAGCGCGTCGAGCTGCTCGCGCGGGACCGGTGCGTGGGCGCTCTCATGAATTGTGATTGTAATGGACAGCCCCCCGGTTGCGAATCTTCCCGATCCATCTTGTTGCCTGCGCACACTGCGTTAAAGAGCGCGATTCCGCAAGCCGCAGCCTTGCAATTCCGGCCGCGAAAGGCGCACTGTGCAGCTTCTGCTGCGCCAGGCGGGAAAGCGCATGATGTCCGAGGACGAAGAAAATCCACGCCGTATCGGCGGTAGCGCCATCACCGGATGGCCCGCCGTCGCCGTCACAGTCGTGGCCAGCCTTCTGGTCGTGGTCCTGGCGACGCAGTCGCGGATTACGGGGGAGCCGGGCTGGAAAATATGGACCGTTGCGGCGTTGCTCCCGGGCCTGGCGCTGCGGTGGGTTGAAATCGTCCGGCGCACCCGCTGGTTCTATGCCGAGCTGGCCGCGTCGCTCATCGCGGTCGGCGTGCTGCTGTGGGCCTGGAGGGAAACGGGGGAGCGGATTCTCATAAGCCTCGCCGCGGTTGCCGCGGCGGTCATGGTCTGGTCTGTCTGGCGCCGGATGCGGATCAGGCGGTAATCGCGAACAGCTGCGCCTCCGGTTCGCCCTGGATTGCCGTTGAAGCCCGTTCGGCTTGATCGGCGGCCGCGCCATAGGCGGCGAGGGCCTGTTTCATGCGAGCGTCGATCGCGTCGGCCCGGGCAAGTGGCTGTGACAAGGGGCCGGCGGCGTTTCCGCCATCATTGTCCCGGCTTTCGGAATCGCGTTTTTTGAAAAGCTCGACTTGCGCCCTGGCGCGTTCCTGCTGCGCGTTGCGGGCGACCTGGAGGTCCTGGGGCGAAGGGTCGGCGGGGGAGAGCGCGGCGCGGATGACGACGTCCATCTTTCTGATCGTCGCTTCCGGGTCGCCGCGCTCGGGAGCCGTGTCGATCTCGACCTCGCCGGACGTGGCGTAGCGTTTGCCGTCCGGGCCGGTCGTAAATTCATAGCTCGGGGCACTGGCAAAAGGACCGCCCGCCGCGGCATGGGCCTGTTCGTGGGCGCGGACCTTGGCGTCTGTATCTTTCAGTTTCCTGACCTGGCTTTCTTCCTCCTCGCTCAAGGTTTCGCCATTCGCCTTTGTGCCGGCGCCGGGGCTCCGTGGCTTGCCGCTGTCTTCGGCCGGGTTTACCCGCGAGGCGGTGGGTGCATCATGCCGGCCGCCGCCGGAGGCCGGGTCTTCCGTATGCGGATGAATTGGCGGGGTCTGACCGTGCCGCGCGTCATGATCATGACTTTGTCGTGGCGCCCCGAACAAAGGAAGGGCCGCTGCGCCGGCACTGGAAATCATGCGTCAACGATTAACCGATCATGGTTTCCAACCGATTAAGACGCTGGCCCGGACCGCCAGCGGGCGCAGGGCCTTGGCCCTAATAGCAAACGCTCGCCTTCGCCGTGCAGTGCTTGTGCGGCAGCAGATATTTCGTGAACCAGTCGCCGCACTTCGTTCTGATCTTGCCGACGCGCACGCGCTTGATCCCTTTTTCCTTTTGCCACTGCTCGACTTGCCACAACAGCTTGTTCGCCGCCGTACCCGCCGCGCCGCCCTCATTGGGATAGAAAAGATCGGTGCCGTTATGGGTGGTCGTCCAGGTGCGGCATTTCGCTTGCGCCGTCCCCGGGGCCACCGCCACCGACACAGCGATACCGGTAAGCAACACACATGCCGCCAATCCTACCCTGCGCATTTCCCAGACTCCGCTTGGTTGCCTCGAGGCGGAATTTACCCGCTGGCGCGGTCAGCGGCCAGAAAAGGCGGCGGTCCGAGAGTCCGTTTTTGGGGCTTGTGTGGCCGTTGGACCACATGGCCGCAGCCTCTGCCGCCGCCCAGTCAGTGCAATCTCGGGCCTTTGAACAGGAGAGAACGGTCCATCGAGGTCAGGGTCAGCTGAAATGTCTGTTCTTCGCGAAGAAGGGTCAGCGAGACATTTGCTCCGGCGTTGCCGCAGGCCCAGACCATGCGGTAAAACTGGGCCAGATCGTCCACCGGCTTGCCGGAAACCTCGGTGACGATATCGCCGGTTTGTACACCGGCGGTCTCGCCCGGTCCGCCGCTCGCCAGACCGAAGACCACGATTTGGCCGTCAATGCCCGTTGCATACAAGCCCAGCCATGGCCGGGGCGGCTGGTCCCGGCGCCCCTGGGTCAGCAGCGCATCGAGCACAGGTTTGAGGATGTTGACGGGAACCGCCATATTGAGCGGCAATTCCTCGCCGCTGCCGCCGGCCGCCATCAGCTGCAGCGACCCGATGCCGACAATGTCGCCACTGTCGCCGATAACCGCCGTACCGCCCCAGTGCGGGTGAACGGGTGCGGTGAATATCGCCTCGTCGAGCACATACTCCCAGTAGCCCGCGAACTCCTGACGCGCCACGACATGGGCCGCGACCGCGCCCTCGCGGCCGCCCGCACCCGCGACGACCACGGCCTCGCCAGTTTTCGCCCGGCGGGAGTCGCCGAGCGACAGGGTCGGCAGGTCAAGCCGGGCAAGCGGCTGAACAAGTCCGAAACCCGTCGGCTGGTCATAGGCAAGAGCGTGACCCTGCACGGCGGTGCCGTCGCTGAGCGTCAGCCAGATCGTCTCCGCCTCGGTGACCAAATACCCGATGGTCAGGACGACGCCGCCGTCGATCAGAACACCGTTTCCGGCGCGTTCGGTTCCCAGCGTATCCGCGGTGAACGCGTCGGCGGGCACCAGCGAACGAACCCCCACCACCGAAGCGAGCGTGACATCGAGGTCGTAATCATACTCTTCCGGCAAAGGCTGCAGGTCCGGTGGAATCTGCCAGTCGCCCAACGATGACATTCACGCGCCTCCTTTGTTCCGCCTCATGCTATTAAATCACATTGAGAGACTGACTGCTTCAAGGTGGGGAAGAAAAGTGAAGTTCATCCACATCACAGATTTTCATCTCGTGGCGCCGGGGACGCCGCTCTGGGGGCTCAACCCGCATGATCGTGTCGACCGGTGCTTGAGCGATATCGAACGTTGGCATGGCGACGCCGACTTTTGCGTGATTTCGGGCGATCTCTCCGACAAGGGCGACCCCGCCGCATACAGATGGCTGTCCGAGCGCCTCGACCGCTTTGCGTTGAAGACATTCGTCATCCCGGGCAATCATGACGATCGCGAGGCGCTATGCGCCGCGTTCCCGGCAATCGCGCGCGACGCGAACGGGTTTGTGCAATATGTCCACGCGACGCCGGTGGGCCGGTTTCTTTTTCTCGATACGCTTAAAGGTCCGGTGTCCGAAGGCGAATATTGCGCCGCGCGCCGGGAATGGCTTGCGGGCCAACTCGCCGCCGCGGCGCGCGAGCCGGCCTGGATTTTCATGCACCATCCGCCCTTCGATATCGCCATCCCCTATATGGACCGGATCAAGCTGGAGGAGCCGGAAGAATTCGCCGGCATTCTTGCAAGCCACTCCGACATCCGGCACATCTTTTTCGGCCATGTGCACCGCGCGGCATTCATCCACTGGCGCGGCATTCCCTGCACTTGCCTGCCGGGAACCAACCACCAGGTTCCGCTCGCGCGCGAGAGCGTCGGCACGCCCTATTCGCACGAGCCGCCCATGTATGGCGTTGTGCTGATCGAGGATGACAAGACCATTGTCCACTTCGAAGCCTGTCTCGACCGGGAGCCGGCCGATATGGGGGAGGGCCAATGATATTGCCAGCTCATGCGGCACCGGCGGCGGGATAATGCCGGCCGACGACCGCTTTTGACCTGTGCTGCAGGGGTGATACGCTGAGCTGAAAATGTTCGAGGAGAGTCAAGCAAATGGCCTACACGCTGGAGCAGCTGACCGACGACATCCGCGAAACGCTTAACGCCGCACCGGTGCCCGCCGGTGGCGAGGCGGTGTGTGCCCATGTGGAAAGGGCGCTGAAGGACGAGACGTTCCGGCGCGAGAATATCGGGCCCGACAAGACCGAAAAGCGCACGGTCATTTACGAGGACCCGCAACTCGGTTTTTGTGTCTGCGTCCACGTCTATGAGGGGGCCGCCCATACCGCTCCGCATGACCATGGCGGCAGTTGGGCGATTTACGGTCAGGCCGAAGGCACAACCGAGATGACCGACTGGCGTATCGTCAGCCCGGCGGACGGAGACAAGCCGGCGCGCGTGGAGCCGGTTGCGACATATAAGCTGACGCCGGGCATGGCGCATTTCTACGCTGCCGAAGCGGTGCATTCGCCGAGCCGGGACCACTCGACCAAGCTTATCCGGATCGAGGGGACCAATCTCGATCATGTGACGCGCATGGCGATCGAGCCGGCGGAAAAAGAAAGCGCCTGAGCGCGCGCCACATCCGGAGCATGCCGCCAATGTCCTCGATCACGCCCGCGGAGATGAAGCCGCTATTGACCGGGGAGCGTGAGATCGCCTTCCTCGATGTGCGCGAGGCGGGGCAGTATGGCGAGGGCCATCCCTTCTTTGCCATATCCATTCCCTACAGCCGGCTGGAATTGTGCGTCGAGAGGCTGGTGCCGCGCAAGTCGGTCAGCGTCGTTGTGATGGATGATGGCGAGGGGAGCGGTCTTGGCGAAATGGCCGCAAGCCGGCTCGCGGGCCTCGGTTACACCGACATCAAGATTCTCGAAGGCGGCGCGGCCGGCTGGACCGCGGCGGGCCACACCCTCTACAAGGGCGTGAATCTCCCTTCGAAAACCTTCGGCGAACTGGTCGAGCACGCTGCGCATACGCCCTCGATCACAGCCCGGCAACTGCGCGAAATGCAGGCGCAAGGGCAAGCCATGATCCTGCTCGACGGGCGCACGCCGCATGAATATCGCCGCATGACGATCCCCGGATCGCGCAGTTGTCCCAACGCCGAGCTTGGGCACAGATTGCCGGTCTTGATTGACGACTCCCGGACGCCGGTCATCGTCAATTGCGCCGGGCGCACCCGCTCCATTATCGGCGCGCAGGGACTCATCGACATGGGTATCGCAAATCCGGTTTATGCATTGGAGAACGGCACCCAGGGCTGGTCGCTCGCCGGTTTCGAGCTGGAGGTCGGCACCGAGCCGCAACCGGCCCCCGATCTCGGGCCCGCAGCACTCGCCCGATCCCGGCAGACGGCCGAGGACTTGCGTAAGAAATTCAACCTGCGCTCCATCCGCCTTGACGAATTGCACGCCTGGCAAGGCGCGGAAAACCGGACGCTCTATCTGCTCGATGTCCGCACGCTCGAGGAATATGAGTCCGGCCATCTGCCGGGGGCGGTCCACGCTCCGGGCGGTCAGCTCGTTCAGGCCACCGATCAGTGGGCGGCGGTGCGCGGCGGCCGTATCGTGCTCTGCGACGACACCGGATTGCGGGCGGCGCAAACGGCCCTCTGGCTGTCGCGCATGGGACATGATGTCTGCACTCTTGGCGAGGATTTGACCGGGCTTGCGGGCCTGGAGACAGGCGGTGTGAACTCGTTGCCGATCAGGCCGGGCTTGCCCGAATGCGCCCCCGCGCAGACCGGTGCGCGAATGGCGGCCGGCGCGGTGCTGATCGATCTGCGCGCCTCGGCGGATTTCCGGGAGGGTCATATCGCCGGCGCCCGCTGGTCCATCCGTCCGCGGCTTGGACGGCTTGGGCTTGCGAAAGGAGACGAAGTTCTTCTTGCGGGCGGGCCGGTTGTCGCTGAACTCGCGGCGCGGGATTTGCGCGAGTTCGGCTGCACGCGGATCGCCAATCTGACCGGTGGCCCCGCCGACTGGAGCGCGGCCGGGCTCGAGATCGCCGCTTCGCCGAACGATCCGCCGGACGCCGACAGGATCGACTATCTGTTCTTCGTGCATGACCGGCATTCCGGCAACAAGGAGGCCATGCGCGGCTATCTGGAATGGGAAACAGGGCTCGTGGCGCAACTCGACGAACAGGAGCGCGGCGTCTTCACGCTCGATTTCTAAAGCACTCCGGAGCCCTTGCGGATGTTGCGCCGGGCGGGGGCCTGTTCACTTTTCGCGACAACGACAAAGGAGAAACGCCGGGCGGGACGAGGGACCGTCCCAACCCGGCGCTCCGAAGCCTACCCGAGGGGGGGATGCAGGCTTCTTACTACTCGTGGCACTCTCACGCTACGCAAGCCACAGGCGACGCTACGCGAACAAGTGCAAATACCTACTGGGTGACGACGATGCGCGTGTTTCCGAGCCCATATCGCGCGACAAGCTGGTACAGCTTTTTCGCGTTACTCGGGTGCAGGCGCACACAACCATGGCTCGCCGTCCGACCCAGTCTCTTAAGGTCATACGTTCCATGGACCGCAAATCCGCCGCTGTAAAATAACGAATACGGCATTGGCGAATTGTTGTATTTGCGTGATCGCCACATTTTGTGCATGCGGAAGGGCTTCCACTGGCCGCTCGGCGTGACGTAACCGCGCCGGGCCGTCGATACTTTCCACACATGCACCCGCTTGCCATGAACAAAAACACGCATGCGTTGCTCGGATTTGTCGATCTTCGCGACCACGACCGGTGCGGGCGGCGCGGGCAGCGGCGGCATCGGGTCGGACGGGAACATGGCCACCGGCGCCGTTGCGGCCGGCGCGGGTTGCGTTGCCGCGGCGCCGGCCAGAATTCCGACGGCGGCGAATAGTATGCAATGGAAAAAAATCTTGTTCATGACAGGCCTCCCCAGGCTGACCCTAAGATGGGGGCGCGGGGTAAAAAATACAGGCCGGAGCGAGGGTTGGCTGAAAACAGGGTAAATCCGGCGTTAACCGCTGGCGGCCCGCGCGTACCGCGCGCGTTTTGCTTTTCACGCGCGGCGCGAATCTGCCAATATCGCTCCCGCGCCATTCCAACAGGCTGAGTTCAATCACAATCACAGGGACAGCAAAACGATGTATGCATTCGAGATTTTCAAGGGCAAGAACGGCGAATTCTACTGGCGCTTCCGCGCCTCGAATGGCGAGATCATGTGCGGATCCGAAGGCTATAAGCAGAAGGCGAGCGCGCAGAATGCCATCGATTCAATCAAGAACAACGCGCCCACGGCCGACGTCAAGGATTTGACCAAGAACGACTGATCCTGGCGGTTATACTGCCGCGCGCGGGGCTTATTCGGCCGCCTTCGCGGACGCCGTGGCGTCCAGCACGCCGGTGATGGCGTAGCGCAGAAGCGCAACGATCTGCTCCGGCGTCTCGGCGACGGCGAGCGCCGCGCCGTCCACTTCCTTTAACGGGTGCGTCAGCGCGGGGTCGTGCATGACGATGAGCGGCTTGCCCAGCGCCGCGGCGTAGCCGGCGTCGAAGGCGGCGTTCCACTGCTTGTATTTGTCGCCGAAGCGCACGACGACGATATCGCATTTTTCAATCAGCGTGCGGGTGCGGATGGCGTTGACCTTCGCACCCTTATTGTCCTTCCAGAAGCCCTGTTCCTCCGCGCCCAGAATGGCGACGCCGCAATCGTCGGAAGCGGCGTGATCGGTGACGGGGGCGAAAAGGGCGACCGGCAGGCCGGCCGTCTTCACCCCGGCCTCGATTCGCTCGCGCCAGTCGGTGTGTATTTCGCCGGAAAGATAAACGCGCCATTGGCTGGCAGAGGAGGTCATGAGGGAGTTCCCTTGAGTTGAAGTGGAGCGCGCCCGCTCTATAGGACAGCCGGGCGCGGGTGTCGAGGGACAGAGGCGGGCCACCGATGCAGGCATGGCGCAATCTGCAATTTGGCTGGCCCGCGTCATTTCTTCCCTGCTAGGCTGCCAGCCGGCAGCGTCTCTCAAGCGCTGCGGC
>JAJFHO010000133.1 GCA_021775575.1 Hyphomicrobiales bacterium | reverse complement strand
CCCAGTTATCGCCCGTCAGCAACTTTGCATAAAGATGTTGGCCGACCTTGGCTTCAAGCGGTATTTTCTCGAAGAAGTCCAGATAGAGTTTGTCCCAGAGCGGCAGTCGCCATTCATGGCCGAGAAACTCGTAAATTCGCTGGCCCGTTATCACATATTTGCACTGACGGTCCTGAAACTCGGCATATTCGTACAGACCATAGTCGTCCACCGAACCGGCCAACGCACCGCCAGCCCGCTCGACCGACGCCCAAAGCGCATTTCGTATATGCGGCGCGTTGGCATCCGTCTGAAGTCCCGTCCACAGCGCGAAATGCTTCTTGTACAAGGTCCGCGTTATCCGCTCCCGGCGTTTCGCGGCCGAGAGACCATCAGGGATGCTGTCCATTGGCGGGACGATATGATTGCCGCTGATAAAGTCGCCGGAGTTGCCGTTCGCAATCACCGCATCGCCCGGGATGTAACCACTTTCCTTCAGGGCCTGGATTTGCGGCAGATCCTGAACAAAGGGGACCGATTGCAGAGAATCGGCAAAGCGCAGATAGGCGCGCCAGTCCTGGCTCTCATAGTGGCGGCGCATGAAGGCCGTGTCCGTCGGCACGAATTGCCATTCATATCCAAGCCTCTCGGCGATGGCGCGGCTCGCCTGCGCCTCATGATTGCCGGCCGGGCCATAGGCGAAAGTGCGCACATTTCCGTAGCCAAGATGTCTGGCCGCGCTGACGATGAGACGGGAGTCCCGCCCCGCCGACAAAGGCACCGCCAACACCCGGTCGCCAATGCCTTTCATCATGCCGTCGATGATCTCAAGCGTCGTGTCAGCCAACGCTTGGCTCGCCGAATTTGCGTTATAGGCCGGTTTGTCCGCACGCCATGGACGGTAGCAATAATAACGCTGACGCTTTGGAGCCTCGCCCTGCCGAAAAAGGACAAATTCCCCCGGGCCCAGCTGTTCGATCCCTGCAAAGAGCGTGGCGGTATCAATCGTGTATCCCGCCATCGCGAGGGCACGCGCCGCCTCGGCGTTGACGCTTTCCAGACCAAGCCGCGCCCGCAACTGCTCCGCCTGATCGTCGATCACCCAGCCCTGCGGTCCCTGCGCGAAGGAAACCGGGACACTGCGCACCCAGTCCACGGCCGCGAATGCCCAGCCAACGCCCTCCGCGATGATGGCGAAATGGCCATCGAGTCCGGACAGGAGCTTTTTAAGCTCCGCCGGCGAGGGCGCCCCGGCCCGCCGGGCAAGTTGCTTCGCCAACGCATCGCCGTCGGCGCCTTTGCCATAGCCCTTGGTCCAGACTGTTATGGCGCCGTCCCTTACGCACCGCCAGCCAAGTGAAGCAGAGATGGAAAAAACAGCCCTCGGACCAGGCCGGTCTTTGGAATAGAGGTCAGCCATTCGCGTGAGTGGATTCTGTGTAAATTTCCCGTTTGGTACGTCGAGACTGCAAACTGATCTCCATATTCCCTCAACGACAGGATTTGGTTTTGTTGAAATCAGGCCTGTCTCTCGTGGTTCCGGCGCGATCTCTTTTTCCATCGGCCGCGCCAGTTCAGCGGCTGAGAGACGGGATTCAGCTGGTCGAGCACTTCATGAAGAGTCTGGTGCAGAATGCCTCGCGGGCCAGTAACAAACTCACGATCAAAGCGGGTCCGCGCTTCGCATCGCTCGTTCATGTCCCGGCGAAGCACTTCAATCGGCTCCGCGATCAGCTCCGCCAGTCTGTTCTCCCATCCCACTTGCCGTGCATCGATGTAGAGTAGACCCTGCTTGGCCTGCGCTGCGGCGCGCTCGGTCATAAAATTGGATTCGTTATCTACATAGATCAGCGGGGTATCGGCTGATATTGCCCAGCCGAGAGTGCTTGAGCAGAGGTCCAGAAGTATAATGTCCGCAGCCCAGCGCAGATGCCGGAAATCACCGAATGGCGCCTGACGTGCGTTGGCAGGCAGTTGTATTTGCCAAATCTGCTCCGGGTCCGCGTAACGATGCGCCGGGTATGCCTTCACGGCAACACGGCCCTTGAACCCGCTGAGCGCCTCAAGAAGCTTTCTTTGGAACTTGGCATAGAACTGATCCGTACTTGTTCCATACCCGATCGGAAAGTTGTTGTTGGCCAAATTCGTTACGTAGAGCAGGAGCGGCTCGTTACCCGCAACGCCAAGGCGTCTGCGTGCAGCCCTGCGCAGAATCGACCGCAAACGCTTTGATGTTTGAATTGCCGGTGCCCCGGCAACATAGACCTTCTGACTCGACCGCGAGATATGGCTATCAAACTGCTTCTTCGCCTGCGAATTGAAAGCCAAATAGTAGTCGGAGAAGGAAATTGCCTCCCGCACAGTGTAGTCGTGCCGTAATCCCAATCCCTGCCCGGCCCCGTGATCCACACAAATTACAGGTATTTTGGCTTCGCGCAGACAGGCATCCAGCAGGCGATAGGAGGGCGAATAAAGTCCGCTTGAGTAGATCGCGACGGGTTTGGCTGAATTGCCGTGCCGCGTTCGGGTCGCCGCCACAAAGTCACGGGTTGCTGTAAGGTTGCAGGCATGGTTGCGGATGGCTTGCATCAAGCGGGGCCAAAACAATTCCCACGCAGCATGGCGCACCTTCGACGACATATGCGGCGACATGTGTCGCTCCCAAGAAGAATGTAGTGCTTTCTCAAGCGTATCGAGCGAAACCGACAATGGTTTGCCCGTCGGGCATATGGAAAAATCGAGTCGCGCTATACGCCAACCGCGCATAGCCAGAGATATGAAGCTTTCCTCGACGGTCTCTGTCGCGATACCGGTTAGGACTGTCCCCCGCCAACCTGGAGTCTTACGAGCTCCCAGCCACACCCAAGTCTGGTGGATCACGGCAGCCAAGGGCCGTGACAGGACGTTGAAGATGCGATCGAAAACGGGAACATGGCTGAAGCTGTCATGGAAAATTGCGGGGCTGATCCGAGGCACTTCAGCTACTTGCGGCCCATCATTCATGTTGCGAGCCAGAGCCGCGAAAATATGTGCGTGCACGCTTGGGATCCAGTTCAGCTGTGTAACGTCGCCAAGATCCGGTGACCCGATTACGGTAAGATTTTGAGTTCCGACCGCCGCGAGCAATCGATCGAGCAGAAATGCCTTATACGCGAACCGCAGCGTTCCGGCGTATATCTGGCCGGTATGGACGAGCGCGGCATGACATAGCGCGTCGGTTCGTTTTTCCGCGTTGGCAAGTTCGATATGCGCATCGTCGGTAAATGCATGTACCGACTTCCCCAACAATTGATATTCGTCATGCTGAACCAGAGACTCCGGCGACCGGATCGCGATATCGCGTGCCAAGAGATAGGGCAGCCCCGTCGAGGTGGACCAATAATTTCCTTTTGGCCACCCGGCATGCTGCAGCGACTGCTTATCTTCAACGAGGAATTGTATCTTGGATACCTGCTCTAAGTTATCCGCAGTCTCGCCAGGACACAGCGAGGCAGTCTTGTGCTAGTGGACCAGTGTCTCATGCCGCTGCGCGGAGCGGTGCCACATTTCAAGCACCAGCAATTCCCAAATCAGAACATCGCGGTCGCTTTGGCGGGCAAAGTGATCCTTGATGAGGGCCTTAACAGCCGGAAAGTTCAGATAGTTTCGGGAGAAGCTATCGGCATCGTTGACAAGGTCGTTCAGGAGTTGGCGCACATGCGGCTGGCGTATCCAGACGACCATGTCGCAAGGCCAACCATCCTTTTTCTTGACCAATATTTCGCGCGGAAGACGCTCTTTGACAGCCTGGCGCAGAACACGTTTTGTCGTCCCCGTTTCGGGATCGAATTTTTGCGAGATAGGCAGCCGGTTGGCGTAGTTGACCAATTCTGGGCGCAGGAAGGGTACGCGAATTTCGATGCTTTGACTCATGCCCACTCGGTCCTGGCGCTGAAGCAGCGTTTGCATCCTGAAGCGCTGGCTGAACAGTAGCTGGAGATCGTCGAGCGGCAATGACAGGTGTTTTTCAAGCCACTGCCAGGGATATGTTGCCTCCGCGCCTTCGCCGGCTGTACCCGTAAGTTCACCGACAATACGGCGAGTATGAAAGCCTCCTCCGAAATAAAGGTGATCGATTGTCGATCGCGCGTCACCGCAGGAGGCGAGTATGCGCGCGGTCCGCGCAAACCGCTCATAACCATAAAACAATTCATCAGACCCCTCGCCAGACAGCAGAACCTTGACGCCGTCC
>JAJFHO010000132.1 GCA_021775575.1 Hyphomicrobiales bacterium | reverse complement strand
GCGGTCACCGGGTCGGCCGTGGTAAATGCCGGGTAGTGCTGGAGAACCTGAAGAAACGCAACGTTATTTTTCATTGTTCCAGTCAGTTTTCCAGACGAGTCGCGGACAAACTCCGCGCCGTCCGGGTTCTTGACGGATTCGTCTAATCCAGCCGCCTTGAAAGCCGCACGGTTTGCATAACCGATATGACCGGATGAGTTGAGAAGAAACACCGGATGGTCGGTCGAGACGGCGTCGAGCTCCTCAAACGTCAGAGCCTCCGGTCCCTCCTGTAATGACGGATCGAAATTGCGCGCGACAATCCACTCGCCTTGTTTTTTTTCGGAAGCGACTTGGCGAAGGTGTGTCAACACATCAGCCGTCTTGGCGAATTTTGCAACACCGACATAGATCATGAGGCTTGCAATCAGTGATCCAGAGAGCATGTGTGTATGTGCTTCGACGAATCCGGGCAACATCACGCGCCCCTTGAGATCGATAAATTGGGCACTGCTGCCGGCCACCTTACGCACATCCGCGTCGCCGCCGACGGCAAGGATCCTGTTGCCGCGAATGGCGATCGCCTGTGCTTCTGAGAAGTTTTTGTCGACGGTTAGAATGGTGCCGCCGGTGAACACACGCGTTGTCTCGGTATCCGCATGCGCGACTTCCGGTAATAGGCTTGCGGCACCCACGAGAGCGACGCCGCCGCCGACAAAATCGCGACGGTTTAATTCGAACTTGCTGTGCGAGCAGTTCTCGCCATGTTCACAAACGTGTGCCTTTTGCGCCAAATCTGCAATCGGCTTGTTCGCCTTGAACATCTCCGCGAACATTGGATTGCAGCATAGGCAGGGATAAGTGTTGTCGGTCATTGCGGAACCCTCCAAAATATGACGCAAGATGACGCTTTATGCCATCGGGATGTAACGCGGAACGATTTAAAACCGAACCTGACTTCGCACTCCGGTAAACACTGCCGTGTCCCTGTTACCAGGAAATGGGTTTATTACTTCGACATTGCCCGTTACCCGCAACCAAGGTGTGACGGCGAGGTTGTAATAGGCCTCAACCCCCTGTTCATCCTCAAATTCGAAACCGAGATCGTTGCGTGCCGCGGCCCTCAGGTCATCACTCAATCGATAATTGAAATAAACGACACCCCATCGGTCTTCGATTCTGTTGGGCAGAAAGCTGTTTCCGCCCAAGCCGATATACCAGTGGCCAAGAAACGGATTTGGATTGCCGTCTGAAATTGCTGCTTTGCCAAACACACCCCATCCCTTTGTCGGATCGACGCTACTCTGCCAGAAATACTGATGGAAGGAATAAGAGAGGTACCAGTAGCCTTGCTTGGTTCCGACGTCGTCGCGCAACTCAGGTGGCAACGCCAGTTGCGGAATGTCGTTGAGGTCGACTCCTTCCTCTGAGCTATAGACGCCGTGCACACTGTGGCTACCGTCCAAGCCACCAATCCTAGTCGGTAGTGTTCCCGTTAGACTCCAAGTTGTTGCCTCGGAGAACGGGTCGGCGACAACATCGAAGTCCTGCGCATTACGCGGGTCGTAGACAAACAGCGAAAACGAAATTGGCTTTGCAAACAAACTCAACGAGGCACCGACCAGGTAAGGTGGCGTGACGCCGGAAACAGGTGCTGCAACACCGAGATGCTGGAAGGTGTCGAGGCCGCCACCACCGACGATTGGGCGACGCGACGCGGGATCAAGCATATTGAATTTGCCAAAACTCAACGCGGCGCGATTTCCGAACCGTTGTGTTACGACAATTGATGTGTCTTCTTCAAACCCGCCTAGGCGCGGAAACCCAAGAGCCGTGTTGACTGGGAGCAGTGTTCCGTCGCCCTGGGAATTGACGTCTTCGCCGTAGAGAAACTCCTGATGCACGTTGACCGATAGGCCGGACCACAGACCGAAGAGCTTGTGGAGGTCCACATTCGCGATGATGTCGCCCTTGCCACCGTACTGCCAGTCCTTTTCGCCGTCGCCGCGCGTGAGACCTTGATAAAATTGGGTCAACCAAAGATCGAGGTTGATGCCGCGTGCGCGCAACGCCTCCTTGGGACTGCCTGTTCCGTCCAACAAGGCCGGGCGGCTCCAGAGCGAGTTCGGTGAACTATCAAAAATTTGCTCATCCGCACTGACACGGTTGCCAAATAAGCCAAGGCCCATTGTGCTAACTACAAAAGCAATAACTAGCTTCGTTCCCATAAGTGCGGACCATTGCAATTCGGTATGCCTGAACAGCGACCCTGATGGTCGAACACCAGAATGATTCAACAATAGAGGGATGGGAGGACAATTGCCCAAAGTAATTTTCGACAATGCTAGTTTGTGTACGAAGTTTTTTTATTAAGTAGTATTTCCGTCACGATTAATACGAT
Organism: Hyphomicrobiales bacterium; assembly: GCA_021775575.1. GTDB lineage: Bacteria > Pseudomonadota > Alphaproteobacteria > Rhizobiales > Methyloligellaceae > JAJFHO01. The sequence continues at coordinate 626 of JAJFHO010000132.1, read as the reverse complement.
TGAAAGAGAAAAAAAATCACTGTTCGGCGCATACGTGATGGTTGAACTTTTGCGTTCCTATCTCCCTGCACACTGTGAAATTGATTTCGTCGAATACGAACAGTCAATCTTCGCGGCAGAGATTTATTTATTTTGGAAGAACAGATTGCTGCATTCAATATTGAATAGGAATCTTGATCCTATGATTTTGTGAAGCGCAATTCTATTTGCCGCTTCTCGGTTCGGCTGATCACTCAGCTGCGCGCCAATCACGTCCGCGATTTTTCATACGAACTTGATTGTTCAGCAGTGCACTGTAGAGTTAGTCGAGAAAATTCGTACATCATGTTGTGATTATTGAAAAGACAGTCGCTTTGGCATGTCGCGTTAGGATAGTAAATGATTAGCAATGCACTTCGAACCATAGTGTTCGCTCTCGTTCTCGGCATTCCTACCATCGCTGCTGCGCAAGACTATGATCTGGTCGTTACCGGCGGTCGGGTTATGGACCCCGAGACCATGTTTGATTCCGTCGCCAATGTCGGCATCAAGGACGGTCGAATTGCCGCCATCACAAAGGGCGCCATCGCAGGCAAAGAAACAATCGACGCGAAGGGAATGGTCGTGGCGCCGGGCTTCATCGACAC
>JAJFHO010000131.1 GCA_021775575.1 Hyphomicrobiales bacterium | reverse complement strand
AATCAAAAAAGAGTAAATCAGAAACGTCGACATTCATATGAATTACAATATGATCAATAATTTCTACTTATCGACGTACTTCACCCATTCATCCTTGGTAATTGGCAACCCTGAATACGTCAAAAAGTCCCTTAGGCTAAAATCAGGACCATCCATTGGATTCCAGGAACTATCATCATCCAGGATTGATGGGCTCGTTTGATCCAGTAAATTGAATATGGTTCCGGCAACAATCCAACTGCCGACCTTTCCAAGTCTCTCACCCCCCGCCTGTTGGTCCGCCTCTTTGAGAACATAGTACCATAGGGGGTCTTCCTTTCTCGATTTGGGGGCCCTTATGACGTCATGGCCTCTAAGGCCAAGAAATTTGGCGACTCCCTGACCCGAAGGCAGGCCTTCGCAAACACCCGTCTTGAGCGTCCTGAATGCGAGGTTTTTCAGTAACTTTGACTCCGTATCCGCCAAACACTCCGACGTTTTTTTAGATAGGCGGTCAGGCAAGAACTTCAGTGCTTTCGCCAGATCTACATCCAAAGATTGGCTTGCTTGCGGATTGGTTTGACCATCATCCGCGTCAACAAACATGTCCCATTGCACAGTCCACTCCAGTCTCAGCTGGCGAAAGCCGGTAAGGTGCCTGCTTTCTGGAAGCTTTTCAACATTCCCATTCTTTGCAACCTTACCAACATCAAATATAGGCATTGGCTTCTTTCGGGCATTATTGAGACCGTACTCCGGCCTAACCATGCTGTGACCGATCCGGTAACCCGCCAACGCAAAGGCAGAAGGGATGTGGAGCACGGATTGAAACCGCGTGAGCGAACTGTTTAGAATTCTACATACCTCAGCATCATGAGCTTCACTCTCCCAAATTCGTGTATATACCTCTTCGTTACATAGTCTTTTCAAAAAATCTCTGATAAAAATCCACTGAAAGTGAAGAATTGTCTGCTTCCGCGCATCGAAGAATCTTTTCTTTATAGATTTTTTTCTGATACTATTAAAACACTTATTATGAAAAAGTAAAAACGATAACGTTAATTGTGATATTACAACGTGCATGTCATTTCTTGTGTCAGGTGTTATGGCTTCCTCCAATTTTTCGCCTCTATAAAGATCTAATTCGCACTTGTTTATAGAACTTCCAATTCGAAACAGCCCATCTTCCGTGTATTTACTATTTTCAGAAGGAATTTCACCATATATACTATCTAAATTGAGAGCATGAGGTCTCTTTCTTATGCCTATTTGTGAATCCGCATCAAACGAAATATCATGTGCGGCAAACTGACCGAGATACGTGTAAGCAGACGGAATGTTATTGTTGTTAGACACAGCTCCCCTGCTATTTATCATCTCATTTGCGATATTGAGTAAATCCGCTGTCGTCGCCACGTATGGTTTCAGATCTTCATCATCCGAAATCTCCGTAAAATTCATTGGAATGAATCTTCCATGACTTGAAAGAAGAGATTTCGTTGCCGTTTTGGAATTGTTCATCTTTCATATCCCATCACATGAATGTTGGAGGGCTCAGCGCCGACTAATCGCGAAAGCTGTCCGAAGGAACCCACTCAACCTTGGACCCCTCGATGTCAGTGAATGCCAGTTGTTCTGGATCTAGCGGATCAATTTCAGCTTCTTCAAAAATTGGCTCGCCATCGCGCCACTTTTCAACGACCTGCTCGACCTTCAGAGCAATGTTCAGAGCGGCCGTCAGTTCCACCAACCTGCTCGAACGGCCCATGCTTACGAGCCCATTCAGTACTCCAGCCTGCAGATTTTTGTATATCGCCAGAACATGCTGGTTCACGGGTACATCCCATTCCAGATAGCTTTTCCAGGCATCTCGGCAGGCACTGACGCTCTGAGAATTGTAAGCGCGGCAATCTAGTGGTCTCGTGTTGTAAACCGAGCAGATGCCGTCAACCAGGAGGGGACAGCGATACCGCCGGATGCCCCACTCCTCATCTGATTGCCCGTGGGATTTGCTGTTCAGAATTTCGATTCGGTCTGTGAGCGTCGAGATTTCTCGGCGGTCCCAGTGGAGTCGAATTTCATTAGCGATCGCCAAAACCTCGGGAACGGTGGCAACGACACGCATATGACAACAGAAGCTGCAGCCTTCGTGGCATGCTGTATTGCAACTGTCACGGCAATCGCAAACCGCCCCGGCACCCAAGTCCTCGAGGGTAAGCACCCAACTATCGAGCGCCGCCTCGGCGAAACTGTCTCTGTCGACTGCCCGTGTGCGAAATTGAGCGGCTTCCGACAGCTCTCTGAAGTAGCTCATTTGCCTACAGGCTCGAAACCAATCCCATGTCGTTGGGGTCGCCGGTGCGGAGAAAGTTACGTTGGAAAGTAAAACAGTCGCTTTCGATCAACATCAATCGATGAAGCACAGGAAGATAGGAGTCTTTCCCAAAGCGCTCTTCTCCGTAATCCCTGCAACGCTCTGTCTCATTGTCTATTTCATCGAGTTTTGCCAGCTCACCGGAAAAGATTTGCTCCAAGTACACGATGCACTCTTTTGCACGCTGTTGGGCCGCCTCGGGATCAGTCAACTCTTCCCCGCCGGCATCAATTACAATTGGTTTGCCATTTGCGTCGAGAACCGGCTCGTCGTCGCCGTTGACCCGGTGGTGCTTTAGATAATCAAGACACTTCTTCCTCAATTTTCGGCTGACATACCCCAGCGCGGCAAAATAGCTTTTGTCGGAAAGATCACTATCGTTTTCAAATTCGCCGTCTCCCCAGGTCTCTCCAAACTTGATGAGAAGTCCTCCAGCCTTCGCATCATTCTTCATCTCAGTGCCGTCCTGATGCCAATCTGCCAAGGATTCCGCTTCCTTGTGATATGCATGCCAGAACTCATAAATTCGATCTGCACAGTATTTCTTTGGTTCAAGCGTCATCTCAATTCCCTCCAGTTTCAGCCCAAATCAGATACAACCTCGAGTTTCGTCTCAACTAGCCACCTTCAACTCCGCCGCAAGCGCCGCCGCGAACTCGCCCTTCGCAGGTCCCGCCAATTC
>JAJFHO010000014.1 GCA_021775575.1 Hyphomicrobiales bacterium | reverse complement strand
CCTGCGCGTATTGCTGCGGTACGGGTCACGCGGCCGTGATGAAGTAACCGGATTCCGGCCATTTTTTGTTACCAAAGTTTAATGTGCTGGAAAGTGCGACGTAAGACTATGCACCCTATATATCCGGACATATCCTGACGGAAATCGCGTTGCACAGGCGACGTGGCCGTACATCCAAAGAGGTGAATTCAATGACGGATCCTGCACGGACCACCCCCCGCGAAACCGGCTCGCCCTGGTCGCGTCTGTCGTGGAAATCGACAGCCTTTGCCGCTGCGGCTGTCGCCGGCGCAACCTTGTTTGGCAGCTATGCCATTCAGGAAAGCAATGTTGCTGTCGCGCAAACCGCGACTATTCAGACTCCGTATGGGCGCGCTCCGCTGACCTTCGCGGACCTCGTCGAAAAGGTAAAACCCGCCGTGGTGTCGGTGCAGGTCAGAAACGGGAAAAAGCAGAAGAGTGGCGGCAAGTTTGAATTCAAGGGACTTCCCGAACTTCCCGATGACCATCCGCTGAACGACTTTTTCAAACGGTTCAACAAGCGCGATCAGGACAAAGAGCAGGGCGAGCGCGAGCAGCGGCAGCAGCCTTCCGTGGCGCAGGGGTCCGGATTCATAATTTCCAAGGATGGCTTCGTGGTGACGAACCACCATGTGATCGATAAGGCCAGCGAGATTGTTCTTACGCTCGATAATGGTGATGAGGTCAAGGCTAAGGTCGTAGGCAGCGACGAGCGCACCGATCTGGCGGTTTTGAAAATCATCTCCGACCGCACGGATTTTCCAGCCGTCGAGTTTGCTACGAAGAAAGCCCGGGTTGGCGATTGGGTGCTGGCGGTCGGCAACCCGTTTGGCCTTGGCGGCACCGTGACGGCCGGCATCATTTCCGCCCACAATCGCGACATCGGCTCGGGACCATACGACTATCTGCAGATCGACGCGGCGGTGAACAGAGGTAATTCCGGTGGTCCGGCGTTTAATCTCGAAGGCAAGGTGATCGGCGTCAATACCGCAATTTTCTCGCCGTCGGGTGGAAATGTCGGTATCGCTTTCGCGGTGCCGGCTGCGCTGGCTCAGAAAGTCATAGCCCAGCTGAAAGACGGCGGCGCGGTAGCACGCGGCTGGCTCGGCGTCACCATCCAGAATGTTAGCGACGATATGGCGCTCAGCCTCGGACTCAAGGAACCCAAAGGAGCCATTGTCACGAAACTGTCGCGCAAGGGACCGGCGTCCAAGTCGGACCTTGAGGTCGGTGACGTTATCGTCGGTATCGACAGTGACGAAATCAAGGACTCGCGGGATCTGGCGCGCACGATTGCCAACTTTACGCCGAACACAAAGATCAGCGTGAAGGTCGTTCGTGACGGCAAGGAGCAGACTTTACCGGTCACGCTTGGCCAGTTCCCCTCGGGGGCCGAACTTGCCGCGCTTCAATCGGGCGAGGCGCCTGAGCAGAAGCCGACTACGGAAGACATGAACGATCTCGGGCTGTCTCTTGCCCCGGCCTCGGAGCGCCGCGGCTCGGGCGAGGAAGGCGTGGTGATCGTCGATGTCGACCCGGGCGGCAAGGCGGCTGCCAAGGGTCTCAAGGCTGGCGACGTCATTCTCGAGGTTGCCGGTATCACGGTCACCGCACCGCGCGACGTTGCCGAGGGCGTTCGCCAGGCCAAGAAACGCGGCCGCGGCGCGGTTCATATGCTGGTCCGCTCAGGGGGACGCCAACGCTTTATCGCGATCCCGTTGAAAAAGACCTAGGCTGCAGACGGAGTATGGCGGCGCGGGCTGGATCCTGCGCCGCCGTTTACGCGATGCCTCCTTACGACATCAGCAGTCTTTCGCAAGCGACTCCGGAATCAGAACTTCCCGGGATAAAGTCAGAACCAATGCGCGTTCTCGTCATAGAGGATGAACCGGAAACGGCGGCCTTCCTGCTGAAAGCCCTGAAAGAATCCGGCCACCTTGCCGAACATGCCGGCGACGGCGAGGCCGGTCTGGCTTTTGCTCTTGCCGATTCCTACGACGTGTTGATTGTCGACCGGATGCTGCCCAAACGCGACGGTTTGTCGGTTATATCGGAATTGAGAGACAGTGATATCCGCACGCCCGTCTTAATCCTGAGCGCGTTGGGAGAGGTTGACGATCGGGTAAAAGGGTTGCGCGCAGGTGGTGACGATTATCTGACAAAACCTTATGCCTACAGCGAGTTGCTTGCTCGCATCGAAGCTCTGGCGCGCCGGTCCGCGCCCGAAGAAGCAATGACACGCTATGCAGTCGGCGATCTGGTCCTTGACCGGCTCTCGCATGACGTTAGCCGTGACGGTGAACCGATTACGTTGCAGCCGCGCGAGTTCCGGCTGCTCGAATATCTGATGAAACACGCCGGTCAGGTCGTGACCCGCACGATGCTTCTTGAAAATGTTTGGGATTATCATTTCGATCCGCAGACTAATGTGATCGACGTCCATATTTCGCGGCTGCGCTCCAAGATCGACAAGAAATTCAACCGCCCCCTGCTGCATACGATCCGGGGCGCGGGATACTCTATCCGTGACAATCGTTCCTAAACTCTTCCGCACGACGGCATTCCGGTTGTCGCTGGTCTTCATGGCTCTGTTCGGATCAGCCGCGGCTCTCGCCATCGGCTATATTTACTGGAACACCGATGTCCTGCTTTCGCGCCGGCTGGCGCAGACCATTGACGCCGAAATCCAGGGGCTGGCGGAACAGTATCGCGGCCGTGACATCAAAACACTGGCGGAAGCCGTCGCCAGCCGGAGCCGGGCGCCGGGCAACGGGCTCTATCTGCTGACCTACCCCAATTACCAGTATATCGCCGGCAATCTCGGCGACGTGCCGCGCGATCTGCTGCAGCCTGTGGAGAGTGCGGTCGACTTTCTCTATACGCGCGTCGGCGGCCAGGGCGAGGGCCGGAGGCTGGCCCGGGCCAGGGTGTTTCAACTCAGTGGCGGGTTTCGGCTTCTTGTCGGGCGCGACATTGAGGACCGGCGCGAGTTCACCCGGGTCATCCAGTCGGCTTTCCTGTGGGGTCTGGGCGTCATGGCTTTGGTCGGGCTGGGTGGTGGCTGGCTTGTGAGCCGGTCGTTGCTGGCCCGTATTGACGAGGTGACCGCAACCAGCCGGACCATTATGGCTGGTGATCTGACCGGGCGGGTGCCGGTTTACGGGACCGGCGATGAGCTCGACCGGCTGTCGGAAAATCTCAACGCCATGCTGGAACGCATCGAGCAGCTCATGACCGGACTGAGGGAGGTGTCCGACAATATTGCCCATGACCTGAAGACGCCGCTCAACCGATTGCGGAACCGGGTCGAGACCGCACTGCGCCAGGACGGAAGCAAGGATAATTATCGCGAAGCCCTCGAATGGACCATAGAGGAGGCGGACGAACTCATACGAACCTTCAATGCGCTGCTGTCGATTGCCCGGCTGGAAGCCGGCGCGATCCGCGAGACGATGGCCAGGGTAGACATTGCGGCGCTGGCAAAGGATGTGGCCGAGCTGTATGAGCCGACCGCCGAGGATCAGGGGCTCTCGTTGAAAACACGCATATCCAAAGACCTTCACATTGTCGGAGACCGGCAGCTTCTGGGGCAGGCCGTGGCAAACCTGGTCGACAATGCGATCAAATATGGCGGGTCGGCCGCAGGTTCCAAAAAGAGGCCCGGAGGGGGGAAGATCATGGTTTCCGGCGCGCGCCGCAACGCGGGGATTGAAATAACGGTTGCCGACAATGGAGTCGGAATTCCCGAAGCCGAGCGCGAGCGCGTATTGAAGCGCTTCGTACGGCTGGAGGAAAGCCGGTCGCGGCCAGGCAGTGGTCTGGGCTTGTCTCTGGTGGCGGCGGTTGCCCGGTTGCATGGCGG
>JAJFHO010000130.1 GCA_021775575.1 Hyphomicrobiales bacterium | reverse complement strand
AAAAGCAACCGCCTCAGACCCGCCAACCTCCGCCAAAACCTTCGTGATCGCCGCCGTCAACGTCGTCTTCCCATGATCAACATGACCAATCGTACCGATGTTGCAATGCGGCTTCGTACGCTCAAATTTCTCCTTGGCCATGTCCGGTCTCTTGTCTCTTCGCTCGTTTTGCTTTTTCTTTGGTCCGCAAAAGTTGTTCCATGTCGCGCCACTGGAGCGGGTGAAGGGAGTCGAACCCTCGTCCTCAGCTTGGAAGGCTGCTGCTCTACCGTTGAGCTACACCCGCTTCACAAAATCCAAATCCGGAAACCTGAAATCGGAACACTGAAACTCAATCCCGCCATCAGACACCCGATTCCTGACTGACTTCTGAATTCTGACTACCGGCCTCCAAATGGTGGAGGGGGTTGGATTCGAACCAACGTAGGCATAGCCAACGGGTTTACAGCCCGTCCCCTTTAACCACTCGGGCACCCCTCCTTGCATTGGCATGGAATCAACCAAACAAAATCGCCCCGCCGTCGCCGGCAGGGTGGCTAGGTGCGTTTATGCAAAAGCCCGGCCTTGCCTGTCAACTCTATATCACCGAAAATATTCAAAAAATACGGTTTTTGGCACCTTGCTGGCAAAACAGACCGTCAATTATTTCCGCATCGCCGCTCCGGAGCCTCGATTCGGCCCCGAAAGTGCTGTTTCTAACAGGATTCCCGGCCAGGGTCCCTGCCCCCCGAACCTGGAACGGGACGTTCGCGTTCGCACCCGCCCGCGCAATCGCGCACCGCCCCCCGTTTTCACAGTTTCCGCGGCCTTGCCGGCGATTGTGCGCCCTCAATTGTCACACTGTCGCCACCGTGCTACGACTTTAGTCGGCTACAATTTTGTTGTGGGGGGGATGGTAGCGAGTTCCCTCAGTTTCGAAATATCCCGGCCCGGGAGAGACCGTTGTAAATGCGGACCAATACTGCGTCTGTATCAACAGCGGCGCCGAAGGTGCAACCGCCCCGGAAACTCTCAGGCCAATCGACTGGGCCGGGCAAAGTAGCCATCTGGAGAGCAAGTTGCCGGCCATGACATCGGCAACTTCACCGAAGGAGCAAGAGGGCGCGCCGACCGCACCCTTGCATCTCTCAGGTTTTTAACAGATGGGGCCTCGGACCGGTTCTTACCGGGGGGTTTTTGCGCGTTTTTGTCGGAAGACGACATGCGCTTTTGGCCAGCCAGTTTCCGGTCCGGGATGAAAGCGTTCCGATTTGTCCGGACAAAATTTGTCCGGCCGGCGAATTTCGTGCCGTTCGGGACATAACCATTCCAGGGAGGGAACCCATGGAAGCTATTACATCTGCTGTGAACTGGCTCAACGGCATCGTGTGGGGTGTGCCGATGCTGATCCGTATTTTGGGAGTCGGCCTGTATCTCACGCTCGGCTTGAAACTTCTTACTATTGTAAAAATTCCGTTCGGCTTCAATTTGCTTTGGAAAGGCCGGATACCGGGCGGTGAAGGCGAAATCAGCCCATTCAACGCCCTCATGACGTCCTTGGCGGCGACGATTGGCACCGGCAACATTGCCGGCGTCGCCACCGCCATCTTTCTTGGCGGTCCGGGCGCCGTGTTCTGGATGTGGATGACCGCGCTTGTCGGCATGGCGACGAAATACGCCGAAGCCGTGTGTGCGGTGAAATTTCGCGAGGAAGACGAACGCGGCAAGCATGTCGGCGGCCCGATGTATTACATCAAGAACGGCCTCGGCAAGAACTGGAACTGGCTCGCCGTCTGTTTCGCCCTGTTCGCCGGCATCGCCGGTTTCGGCATTGGCAACATGGTGCAGGCCAACTCCATCGCCAACGCGCTGAACGCCAACTTCGCCATCCCCGAATGGATAACCGGCGCCGTGCTCGTCGTGCTTGTGGGTGCGGTACTTCTCGGCGGCATCGAACGCATCGCAACCGTGGCCGGCAAACTCGTGCCGCTCATGGCGATTGGTTATATCTCGGCCGGTTCTTTTGTACTGCTCGTCAATGCCGACCAGATTCCCGCCGCCCTCGGCCTGATCTTTTCCCATGCCTTCACCCCAACCGCGGCAACGGGCGGTTTCGCCGGCGCTGCCGTTTGGGCGGCCATTCGATTTGGCGTGGCGCGCGGTGTGTTCTCCAACGAAGCAGGCCTCGGCTCGGCCCCGATCGCGCACGCCGCGGCGCAGACCAAGGGTCCGGTGAGCCAGGGCCTCGTCGCCATGCTCGGCACATTCATCGACACCATCATCGTCTGCTCCTTTACCGCGCTGGCGATCCTCGTCACCGGTGCATGGACCAGCGGTGAAACCGGCGCCGCGCTTACCTCCAAGGCCTTCGAAATCGCCATTCCGGGCGTCGGTGGCTACCTGATCGCGCTGGCGCTGGCGGTGTTCGCCTTCACGACCATCCTCGGCTGGAGCTACTATTGCGAGCGTTCGCTGCAATATCTGTTCGGTGTGAAGATCATCATGCCGTTCAGGGCCGTGTGGTCCATGGCCACCCTTGTCGGCGCGACATTGAAGCTCGGCTTTGTGTGGCTTCTGGCCGACACGCTGAACGCCTTGATGGCGATCCCGAATCTTATTGCGCTGGCGCTGCTCAGTCCGCTGGTGTTCAAGATCACAAAGGAGTTCTTCGATACACGCGGCAAATCGGAAGATAATCCGTTCTGACCCCGGCTGAACATTCGCAACCGGTCAACATGTGAAGCGGCGCGCCCTCCCCCCGGGAGGGCGCGCTATTTTGTTTTCCCGCTCTGGATTTCGCTCCGCCACAGGACCGCACTTGTTCCCGCCGGGAGGTAAGGTATGAATGGGTCATGACGCGACAGAAAAAGATGCGCAGGCGCGAGCCGGGCGGAAGCGCGAGCAGACCGGCCGTCGACAGACTATACGGAACCCACAGCGTCGAGGCCGCACTGCGGAACCCGGCGCGGGAGATCAGGGCCGTTTATCACACCAGCAATGCCGCCGAGCGGATTGCCCGGCTGCTCGATGAACGAAAGCTCCGGAGCACGCTCGTCGCCCCCGAGGCGCTAATGCATAAACTTGGCCGGGACACAGTCCATCAAGGACTGCTTGTGGAGGCCGCACCCCTGCCCGAGCCCGGTCTCGACACGCTTCTGTCAACCGCCAGCGCAACCGGCTCGGCCGGCCCGCTGATCGTCCTCGATCAGGTGACGGACCCGCACAATGTCGGCGCCATACTCCGCTCGGCGGCGGCCTTCGGCGCGTCGGCGCTCATTATGCAAAAACGCCACAGCCCGCCATTGGACGGCATTCTGGCCAAGGCGGCCTCCGGCGCACTTGAGCATATCCCGGTCGCAAGAGTGACCAATCTCGCGCGCGCGCTCGGCGAAATCGCCGAGGCCGGCATTTTTCTGATCGGGCTCGACGGCGACGCGGGCGAAGCGCTGGAGGAAGCTCCGCTTGACAGGCCTTGCGCCCTCGTGCTCGGCGCGGAGGGCAAGGGGCTGCGGCGCCTGACGGCGGAAAATTGCGATACCTTGCGCCGGGTGACGACGCACGGCCCGCTCGCCAGCCTTAACGTGTCGAACGCCGCCGCGATCGCGCTACATGCCTGCCTGCTGGCGCGAAACGCCGCCGCCCTGCCCGAGGATCGTTGACGCGCTTTCAGTAACAACTCTGGCGAATATCCCAGCCGACCACCTTGCAGACTTCGCGCCGCCCGCATTTTCCGCCCTTGCAGACCCGGCGGTAGGTGCATTTGCGCACGGGATATTTGATATAGTCGCAATAATAGCTGTGCGGCGGCGGACCGACCCAGCCGGAAAACGGCCTTTTCGTCGACCACTCATAGTAACCGCTCCGGTTTCCCGCCGGCGCCGGCGAGGCAACAGCCAGCAGCGCCGCGCCCGACAGGACCAGAGCAAACAGCCGGTTCAGCATCTCATGCGCCCGGCGCCCCTACCAGTGACGCGGGTAATGGCGATAGCGCCGGTGTCCGTAATAGCGCGGCCGGTAATATCTCTTCCGCTGATAATAGCGGTGCCCGTAATAGCGCTTCCGGTAATTGGGATAATAAGGCCGGCGGTAATAATGCCGGTAGCCGTAATAGCGGTATCCGCCATAGCCGGCATGAACACCGTAGGGACCGATGGATATATGGACGCCGGCTTGCGACCCGGTCGGCCTGGCCATGACAAAGGCCAGAACCAGAGCGGCGGCGAGCGCCACGTTCCGCAATTTCATTTACGCCTCCTCAACCACGCAGGAAGCACCCGGCAAAGATTATGTTAGCCCGTCGGCCGGCTCAAGTCGAAGGAGAATCGGGCTATATGGCCCTGGACATGCAAAATGTGATCGGCCCCGCGATCAGAGGATGCGCGGCGGTCTTGCCACGCGCAGGGGCGAGGGAGTAGACAACGCACTGTCGACACCAAAGCCGGCTTAGCTCAGGTGGTAGAGCGGCTGATTTGTAATCAGTAGGTCGGGGGTTCGAATCCTCCAGCCGGCACCAATTTTTTCAAGGGCATAAGGGAAATACGGGGGGACGCCGAATTTCCGCACCTGGATGCGGAAGCGCGTGCAAGAGATCGGCACTATTCGCGATGGGTAGGGATCCTATGAGTTGCCTTGCTCTATCTGTCTTACCGCGCGCAAGCTGAATGGTTGCGGTCCCGTATCCGCCTTGAATTTCCGCGAGCTGGCTGAACAGTTTGTCTGCATAAATCTTCGTCTCTGCGATTTGCCAGGCGAGGTCCAGCTCACCGGCTTCGCATCGCGGCTATCCCACCCGGGCAAAGCTCCTTATTTTGGACCCACTTTCGCCGCGAATCAAAAGCGTTATGAAGTCGGTGGCTGCCGGCCAAGAGGTCGGGAGGGAACGCCGCCGAAGTATGGTCTTGCGTGGTGGCGTCCTTCCTGAAACTTCACAAGCCCCCCAGCGGCACGGCTGGCAGCCGCCGCAGGCTTGCGCTTGCCAAGCCGCGGCCCCGGCAGAACCCAACACCTCGCATTGTTGCAAGATTGCCGGGGCCGCTACTTTCTCACTCCACCGCAACATCCGAAATTCAGAGCGGCTTAGAGCCTGCCGGAATTCAGGATTATGCTGCCGGTTCGGAGAGTTTCGCGCGCGAAGATTGATCTTGATCAAAGTTTCGTCCGCCATTTTCTGTATACAGATTAATTTAGTATCGACAGACGGTTTCAGTATCGGCGGCGTGGGAGAATTCATTCGATGAAAAATGCTCCCGCCGGCTCTCGCGGTTGGTGCGGCGGGACGGCATTACGACTGCAAGGTTGGTTCGCCTTGCTCATGCGCAAAGCTCTGCTTTTAAGCTGTTTTGTCACGGTCGCCGCTGTTTCCCTCCTGCTGCTGCCGCTCATGGCATCGACGGTGCTCGGCCAGCAGGCGGCCGCCCCGCAACAACCGCTTCTCAATCCCGGTGACGCCGTAGTGACCGGTTTCTCCGGTATTCTTGAGGTCGATCCCGGGGAAGCGCCGCAAGCGGGCGGAAAGAGCAGAATTCAGCTGTTCATCGATCCCGACGGCGCCTCGCTGCGGGGCTTCGATCTGAGCAATCCGGGCGCCATTGGCCCATTTGGCCAACCGCTCGCCCCGGAATTTCTCTCCGTCACGGCCCGCGACATCGGCCAGGTGTTCGGCCTTGCGCTCGATGACGCCACCGACCCGGCCACCGGCGATCCCGCGCCGAATGTCTATGTAACCGCGACCTCCGCCTACGGGCTTCCTATCGTGGCGCCCGACGCCGATGGCGACGGCGCCCCGGACCATCTTGCCTCGGGTGCGGCCAATGCCACGTGGATGGAGGGTCTGTTCGGCCTGAACAAGGGCGGCGGGCCCGGCAGTGTGTGGAAGATCGACGGCATCACCGGCGCGGTTACGCTGTTTGCCGACATCGCGCTTGACGGCCAGCCCAACAATGGCGCGGCGCTCGGCAACATCGCCTTCGATCGGTGGAACAAGCAGTTCTTAGTTTCGGACCTCGAGACCGGCATGATCCACCGGATCCGCCTCTCCGACGGTACGGACCTTGGCCATTTTGATCACGGCGTTGACGGACGCCCCGTCTTTCTCGACGTGGCGGAGCGCGAGTATCGGAAACTGCCGCCCGTCGCTTTCGATCCAGCGGCGTCCGCGCGCATTGCCGACTGCCCGAGCGGCGACTTTGCGCGCGCGCCATCATGCTGGAACTTCGCCGACTTCCGCCGCCGCGTTTGGGGCGTGGGCGTGCGCCGCTTACCCGCGACCCAGGAAGTGAGACTCTATTATGCGGTCTGGAGCAGCCAGGGCTTCGGCAACGCAGATTACGCCGCGGCGAGCGACGACCAGCGTAACGCGGTCTGGTCGGTGCGCATCGACGACGATGGCGGCTTCGACGTAAGCAGCACACGCCGCGAGTTCTTCCTGCCTGACTTCTTCCGGTCGCCGGAAGCCATCGCCCGCGCCGGGCGCAGC
>JAJFHO010000129.1 GCA_021775575.1 Hyphomicrobiales bacterium | reverse complement strand
AGCAATCCTCCTGCGGAATGCGCAGCAATCTACCATCTTTTGTCCAGAGCCGGTCAAAACGCTCGACGACCAGCGCCTTCTCGCCGGCAAAATTCTGCATTGCAACGGTGGCGACGGGCAGGCCGAGAGCTGCCGCGAGCTTCATGCACAGATATTCGTTCTCCACGGAATCAGTGAAATCAATGCCGCCGCGCCGCTGCTTGATCGCCGGCTTGATGATATGGGTGGTCGCGGTGGCGCGATGGGGAACATGCCATTTTCCCTGCCACCAGAGTAGCGCCGTTTTTTCCTGGACTCCGGCGAGCGAAATCCGGAATTCACCCTCCTCATCAAGGCCGAGCGGCGCGTCATGCAGTTCTTTGAGGATGCGGGCAATGGCCTTATCGCCGACCGCCCGCCCTGAAACTGCTCCGGCCGGCCCTGGCTCCTGCCCTTCGGGCAGGAACTGCAGAGCGCCGATGCAGTCGCGCCCGACGGCGGAGAGCAGGCTGTAAATGTCGTTGCCCGGGGCTTTGACACGCGTTGCCATGGCCCGGCGCATATCCTCATCATCGGGCAGCAAATTCTCAAAAACGGCGATTACCGGCTCACCAATAAAGCGCTGCTCGCGCAGCGGCAGGGAAAGAGAGACCGGAATTGCGTGCTCCCATTCGAGCCAGCGCGGGTCGTAGTGGAAATCAATAGCGCCGCTGGCTTGCCGCCGGAGCTGACCGATCGGCCGGCCGTTCAGGTACGGGTCACGACACTGAGGGTCGATTTTTGTACGCTAAGGAGACAAAGGGAGAACCTCCAGTTTCGGGGGAGCGGTCTTGGCGTGAAATCTCCTTCTGGTTCATGCCGCGAGGAGATCGGCATCGGGGTTTCTGAGTAGCCGGTATCCGTCCGGCGTTTCCGGTAGGTCGAAGTTCCACATGTAGTCGCCGGCGAGATTGATGTGCTCCCATCCCAGTGGGGCGATGTGGCGGAGGAGGCGATCTGGAATCGGCTCTCGACGTTGCTCGAAGCTCTCGATGACGCGGGCGAGGTAGACCGTGTTCCAGAGGATGATGGCGGAGACGATGAGGTTCAGGCCGCTGGCACGGTTGGCCTGTGCCTCAGGCGTGCGGTCACGGATTTCGCCGAGACGATGATAAAAGACGGCACGCGAGAGGCTGTTGCGGCCTTCGCCTTTGTTCAGCTCTTCGGTGGCCTGACGCCGAATGTCCGGGCTTTCAGCCCAATCGAGTATAAAGAGCGTGCGGATGATGCGCCCGTATTCGCGGAGAGCAGCGGCGATTAGGTTCTGTTTGGGATAGGCGGCGAGCCTTTTGAGGGCGACGGAGGCCGGGATCGCACCGATCTTCACCGAGGCGGCGAAACGCAGTAGGTCCTGCCAAGAGGCACGGAGCAGCTCGCAATTGATTCGTCCCTGGATGATCGGCTTCAGAGCAGGATAAGCCGAGGTCGGGCGCAGCGTGTAGATCTTGCGATCTCGCAGGTTCCTGATCCGGGGCGCGAAGCGAAAACCCAAGAGGGCGGTGAGGCCAAAGACGTGATCGGAGACACCGCCGGTGTCGGTGTGATGAGTGTCGATGGCAAGATCGCAGCCATGATCCTGGAGACCGTCGACGACATACGGCGCTTCGCCGGCACTCGCCGCGATCATCTTGGTCCGATAGGGGCCGTAGCTGCCGGAAACATGGGTGTAGAAGGCCGCGCCCGGCTCATAACCGTATTTGGCGTTGACGAGGCTGCGGGCTTCGGCGGGCCCACCGGCGCGGAAATGCTGACCGTCGGAGGATGAGATCCTGCTATCACCAAAGGCGGCGGTGAGCGGCTGGCGGTGATGGACATCGACGATACGCGCGAGCGCCTGATCGTAGGCCTCCTTACGGACATACCAGTCGGCCGTCCAGGCGAGCTGGCGGATCGAATATCCGGCGGAGGCTTCGGCCATGCGGGTCAGGCTCATATTCGTTCCATCGGCGAGCACGACCGAGAGCAATGGCTGGATCTCGGCGGGTGGTCGTCCAGTGCGCAGATGGGTGAAGGCACTGGTAAAATCGGTCCAGCGATTGACCTCGGCAAGGAGCTCGGTGATGCGCGCGCCGGGTATGGCGGCATAGAGCCTGCGAGCGAAGGGCTCGGCTTGCTTGGCTTCTTTCAGCCCTTCTACCCGCCCGATACGCAACCCATTTTCGTCGATCACGGCGTCCGGGAGGGCGCCGACAGCGGCGAGCCGATCTATATGGGAAAGCCGGTCGTGCAGTTCGTTCTGAGTGCGGCGGAGAAAGGTGTCGAAATCGGTCTCGACATCAAGCAGCTTGCACCGGTCCTCGCGCAGAAGCTGCCAAGCCTCGGGCGCGATTAGGTTTTCCTCAAAGGGTGCGTACTTAACGCTGCCTTCAACCCAGATATCCCCAGCACGCAAACGTTGGAACAAGGCTTCAAAGGCACAGAACTCGTAGTAACGCCGGTCAATTTTCCCCGTTTTTGACCCGCCCTCTCCGGGGAACACGAAGCGCGACCATTTTTGCTTCACGAACGCTGTAGGGAGCTTCTGCGGCAAGTCCGTAGCCTTGGTCCTGTAGGCGCCGCGGAGGATGGTGACGGCACGCAGCACCGGCTTGGCGGCGGGAGCGCCCTCAAAAGCGAAGGTCTCGAGAAATGGTCCCGCCACGCCCTTGAGTGATCCATACTTGTCTCCCAGCTCTGACAGAGGATTGAAGGCGTCGCCAGCGATGAGGCGTAGAGAGTCGGCGGCGCTGTCGAGCATCCGCTCCCAGCCGATGCGCTCCATGATCAGGGCGGGCACATCAACCGCAGTCTCCTTGGCCTCGGCGATCAGGTTCACCAAGTCGACATGAATCTGGAGCTGACCGGCGACCATCTTGCCTTTTGACTGCACGCCCTCGGCATGGACCTGTTCGCTCTTGTTGAAGAGGTTGGACAGAAAGCGCCCCATGAGATCAAGAGCCAGATCAATCAGCATATGCTCCAGATCGATGGCGGCGGCGATCAAGGTTGCCCGGCGGCGCAAGGCCGGATAGTCGCCCAGGCGCTGGGCGCTGATACGGCGCGCTTCTTCGACAAGAGCGTTGAATTTGACGCGGGGGATGAGATCTCGTCGGTTGCGATCGACGGCGATGGCGCGCAAGCGATCCAGCCTCTCGAACACATTCAGAATCTTGCTCGGGCGCGAAGCCTGTGGCGGGTGGCGAAGCCAGGCGAGCAGGCTCAGTCGATCCTCAGGGCGAAGATGGAGGAGAGTCTCCAGCCTCATCTCGTCTTCAGCGGTCAGCCTCGCGGCGAGCCGTTTCCAGATGTCGGCGCGTCCATTGGCGATGGCGTGGCGGCAGATCCTCTCCACTGCGCTTTGCGAGGGGACGACGAAGTGGCGATGGCGCAACTCGTTCAGATAAGCCTCGACGATTTCACTCACATCCTGAAGCTCGAATGCGCGCTCGCGCAGCCAGGCCGCAAGCCCGCAGCGATCTGCGCCGCGAACCCTCGACAGTCCCAGAGCCGCCATGATCTCGGCTGCGTGGAGGCGACGCGTCTCGTCGCGTCGGGCATAACCGTCGAAGTCTTCAAGCGCTAGCTCAAGCTGCTCGGCGAGATAACCCAACATCGCCATGGGCGGCGCCTCGTCGCGTTCAAGCAGGCGGCCGGGGTGACGCAGACAGCAGAGCTGAACGGCAAATCCCAGGCGGTTTCGCGATCTGCGTCGCGTCGTAATCCAGGCAACGTCTTCCTCGGAAAGAGTGCAATGTCGCACCACATCTTCGGCCGTCTCGGGCAAGGCGAAAAGACGCCGGCTCTCCTCCGGCAGCAGCAGCGGCGCCGGGTCCGCCGATCCAGTCATCATGGAGGTCATCCTATTCGGGGGTAGGGTCCGTGGAGGGGCCGGTCCAGCCGATCCCGCACAGAGAGTCGATTAGAGCGGAACGTTTGACGCCAAGGTTTCGCCAAAAGGCGGACGTTCTCGCCCCGTACTATAGCATCTCGCCGACCGCGGCGAGTTGCTTGTTACCGACGCTCGAGAACCGGACATGGCCGATTAGCATATTGAGAAACCTCAAAATTCAGGTTTCTGGAAACTACTTCATTCTGACGAATATATCCGTCTGATACTCCACCGTTTTGGAGATCGAAGCGCGCCCATTCAATTCGGGCATCGAAGCTCGACACTTAACTTGTTCTCCGTATGTCTCCTTAGCGTACAAAAATCGCTGTTCAGTGTCGTGACCCGAGGTAGATATCAAGCGGCGCATAGGCGGGAGGGCGCGCCATCAAAACAGCTCCTCAATGTCCAACTCCGCCTTGCTCCGCCCGCGTATGACCAGCTCTAGCCCCAGGGCGCGGAGCACGGCAAATGTGGTGTGCAAAGGCGCCCCGGGCCTGCCGGACTCCAGCTTGGAAACCGTCTCCTGACGGACCTGCGCTTTGCTGCCAACCTCGGCCTGAGTCAGACCGAGCGCCTTCCGCCGGCGGCGTAACGCGTGGCCTATCTGGCTCGCGTCTCTTGCAATCTGTTCCATCGTCGGGCTCCTTATTTTCTATTTCTATGTGCGATCACACATAAGTGTCAATATGTGCTATCACGCATAGACCATTTTTATGCGCTTCCGCACATAGAAGCCCCGCTTCGCTGCGACTCGTGCACCAAAGTGAATTCTTTGGCTTGAAGTATGTTCGTGTTTTGTACTATGATCGGCG
>JAJFHO010000128.1 GCA_021775575.1 Hyphomicrobiales bacterium | reverse complement strand
CTCGGAGATATTTATCTGGACACCGACACATACTGGAATTCGGAAGAAGCGGCAAAATGGTATCGAATGGCAGCGGAACAGGGCCATGCCAAAGGCCAATTCAGGCTTGGCTATCTCTTTCAGCACGGCTTTGGAGTTCCGCAGGATCGTGGCAAAGCGATCAAGTGGTATGGAAAGGCCGCTGAGCAGGGAAGTGTCGAAGCTCAAGTCGGCATGGGCGATATGTATCAGAACAGCGATGGCTATTCCGTATCGCTCGGATGGTACCGCAAAGCCGCAGAGCAGGGCCATGCCGAGGGACAGTTCAAGCTCGGCGAAATGTATCGCTTCGGCTTCGGGGTGCCTAGGGATGCTCGCGAGACCATCAGGTGGTTTCAAAAAGCCGCCGGACAGGGTCATCTGCGTGCAATGCAGGACCTTGGCGTAATCCACGCCTATGGTGAGGGTGTCCCACACGATGGCGTTGTCGCTTACATGTGGTGGACGCTTGCGGTGTCTCGGGGTTCCAAGGTATTGCACAGCAAAATCTACACAATCGAGAAACTTTTGACTTCTGATCAAATCGCCATGGCAAAGCAAATGGCGCGGGATTGGAAGCCGAACTCAGAGTGACGGTTGTTTGCCTGCACATGTAACGGCAGTTGCCATGAAACTAGGGTCAGGAAGCGGGATGCATCTTCACTTTGAAACAGCCGAGTTTGAACAACGGCAAAAGGCCGTCTGCCGAAGCATGGTTGAAGCAAATCTCGATGGTTTGATCATCTTCCGCCAGGAAAGCATGTACTACCTCACCGGATACGACACCGAAGGGTTCGTCATGTTTCAGGCAATGTACATGGGGGCGGACGGACGCATGGCTCTGTTGACGCGCTCCGCGGACCGGCTTCAGTCTCAAATCACTTCAACGCTGCAGGATATCCGAATCTGGGTTGACCAGGAGGGCGCGGATCCGGTTGTCGACCTGAAGAAAATGCTCGCTGATTACGGTTGTGCAGGCAAACGACTCGGTGTCGAGTATCACGCCTACGGCCTTACCGGGCAGCGGGCGATGGCGGTCAATTCCGGGCTGGAAGGGTTTTGCGAACTTGTCGATGCATCCGATCTGGTTCGCATTGTCCGGCTGGTGAAAAGCCCGGCAGAGCTGGAGTACGTGCGCAAAGCTGGCCAGATTGCCGACGCCTCCTGGGAAGTCGCAAATACGAAGTCTCTCCCCGGCGCCTTTATCGGCGACATTTATGGAGAGATGATGCATGTCATGCTGAGCCTTGACGGCGATCCATCGGCCAGCCGGTGGCCGATGGGCGCGGGCGAAACCTCGATGCTGGTGCGCTACCACACCGGCAAGGGAACGATCGCGGAGCGGGACCAGGTTCAGCATGAATTCGCGTCCTCATACCGTCATTATCACGCAGCGGCGATGAGCGTCGTTGTGACGGGTGAACCCGATCCACGCCAGCAATCCATGTTCGCGGCCTGCGCCGATGCACTGGAGGCGTGCAAGGAGTGTCTGCGGCCCGGCGCAACGGTGGGCGAAGTCTATGATGTTCACAAAAGCCGGCTCAGCTCTGCCGGATATGCCCATGCCAGTTTGAATGCGTGTGGATATTCCATGGGCATTACATATCCGCCGTCATGGATGGACTGGCCGATGCTGTGGACCGGAAATCCCGATGTCATAGAAGAGAACATGGTGTTCTTCATGCACATGATCCTGCTCGATGACCGAACCGGTTTGACCATGAGCCTCGGCGAAACGGCAATCGTGACAAGCGGCAACTGCGAGCCTGTGTGCCATGCACCGCAAAATCTGGTGGTCAACTGAATTCCAGAACGGGCAGTATCGACGCCGCATTGCGAAAGCCCCTTTATGGACGACGAAACACGCTTCTGGCGCGAGCTTAAAAAGCGCAATGCGCTGGCGGCCGACACCGAAGCCGTGCCCGACCTCTTCGCCTATGCGGTGAAGAAACTGCGCAAGAACGACGATATCGCCGCGCATGATTTCATATCGGCGCTGCATCACAGGGGCGGCATTCGCGCCTTCACCATGGCGGTTGAATTCTGCAACAGCGCCGATGCTGTGGAACGCGACTGCGGCGCCACCGTCCTTGGCCAGTTGGGCTATCCGAAAGGCAAACCGTTTGCCGACCGCTCACTTCCCCACCTGGAACGGCTGCTCGGCGATGACGACATCACTGTCACAAGATCCGCCCTGATCGCGCTGGCGCATCTTGAAGGTTACGCATCGGTGCTGAGGCACCGTCATCTGGCCGAACATGAAGATGCCGACATCCGCCACGCTGTGGCGTTCGCGCTCTCCGGCGCCACGCTGCCGGAGGCCATAGACCTTCTGATAAGACAGACCCGCGATCCCGACGACCGGGTGCGGGACTGGGCGGCCTTTGCGCTTGGCACGCAATGCAATGTGGATACACAGCCCTTAAGAGACGCGTTGCTGGCCTGCCTCGAGGATGACTGCGGCCCGGTCCGCGGAGAAGCCCTGGTCGGTCTCGCCAAACGTGGCGATCAGCGCGTCATCCCCCGTCTCATCACCGAGATGACATCCAAGACGCCTGTTGACCATGTGCTGGTTGCGGCAGGCGAGATCGCTGCGCCCGAACTGTTGCCGGCGCTTGAGCAACTGGGCGAG
>JAJFHO010000127.1 GCA_021775575.1 Hyphomicrobiales bacterium | reverse complement strand
TTCAGCCGATGTCCAATTCAAAAAGCTTGTCGGGCATGGTCCTTGTTGCAGCGCCCGGGCGCGGTTAGGGTGCGCGCCGAAGGCACGATTTCATGAGTGATCCGGTATACAAGATTTGCGACGGGGATGCGTGGGACGAGGCGCGCGCGGGCGGGCGCTATGCCGGCTCCGCCGACGATTTGCGCGACGGTTTCATCCACTTCTCGACCCGCGCCCAGCTAGCCGGCACTGCTGCGAAGCATTTTGCCGGGCAAGACAATCTTCTTGTGGTGGCGGTCGACGCGGCCGCCTTGGGGGAGGCGTTGTACTGGGAGGTGTCGCGCGGCGGGGACCTGTTCCCCCATCTCTACGGCCCTCTGGAGATGAGCGCGGTCCTGTCGGTCGACCCCTTGCCGCTGGGACCGGACGGCGCACACTTGTTTGAGGAAGAGGCACGGGAATGATCGGCGGTCTTGCCAGTCTGGCCTTGCCGTTCCTGCATGCGCTGGAACCGGAGCAGGCGCACGAGCTTTCCCTGCGGGCGCTCGAAGCGGGGCTTTATCCGCGCGGCGGGCCGGACGATCCGCGCCTCGCCCAGAAAATCTGGGGGCTCGATTTCCCCAATCCGGTCGGCATTGCCGCGGGCTTCGACAAGAATGCCCGGGTCGCCGACGCCATTCTTCAATCGGGTTTCGGCTTCGCGGAAGTCGGCACGGTGACGCCCCGGCCGCAAACCGGAAATCCGCGCCCGCGCGTGTTCCGCCTGCCTGACGACAAGGCGCTGATCAACCGGCTCGGATTCAACAATGAGGGTCATGCGGCGGCGTTGCGCCGTCTGCAGGGCCGTGTGGCGGTGGGCATCGTCGGCGTGAATATCGGCGCCAACAAGGACAGCAGCGACGCGGCCGGCGACTATGTAAGCGGCGTCGAGAATTTCTCCGCGCTCGCGGATTATCTCACCGTCAATATTTCATCGCCCAACACACCGGGCCTGCGCGATCTGCAGGCGCCCAAGGCACTGGACGGTCTGCTCGCGCGGTTGATGGAAACCCGCACGAAACTTGCAGCCGGGGGCATCGGTCCGAGGCCGGTGGCCGTGAAACTGGCTCCCGATATCGCGGATGAGGATGTCGAGCCGATTGTCGAGCGGCTCATGGCCCATGGGGTGGACGGGATCATTATTTCCAACACCACGCTCGCGCGTCAGGGACTCAGGAGCCGGTTGCACGCCGATGAAGCGGGCGGGCTTTCCGGCGCGCCGCTCTTCGAACTCTCGACACGACTGCTGGCGAGGGTCTATATGCTCACCGAAGGAAAGCTACCGCTCATCGGCGTCGGCGGAATCCTGGCGGCGGAAGACGCGGTCGCCAAGATCGAAGCCGGCGCTTCGCTCGTTCAACTCTATACCGGTCTCGTTTATGAAGGGCCGGGTCTCATCGCCCGGATCAAACAGGCGCTTGTGGCCAGGATCGAATGCGAGGGAGCCACATCGCTCGCAGAAATCACGGGCGGCAAGGCCGGCGAGTGGACCAGCAAAAGCTGATTGGAAAGAGAAGCCTATATTATGACCGTTACGATCCTGCATAACCCCCGCTGTTCCAAGTCACGCCAGACGCTCGCGCTGTTGAGCGACAGAGGCGTGGAGCCGGAAATCATCGACTATCTGGAGACGCCGCCGAGTGCGGAAGAACTCAAGGAAATCCTCGCAAAGCTGGGGCTGACACCACGTGACATCATCCGCAAGGGCGAGAAGGTCTATAAGGAACTGGAACTGGGCGACGCGTCGCTGTCCGACACCGCGCTCGTCACGGCGATGGTCGAGCACCCGATCCTGATCGAACGCCCCATTGTCGTAAAAGGCGACAAGGCGGCGCTTGGCCGCCCGCCGGAGAGCGTGCTGACCATTCTGTAGGAGTGGGATGCGGAAAAGGCGTTTTGCGCCGGAGGAATGCAGGATGAAGATCGCCAAACCTTATCTCCTGTTTCTCGGTGACGCGCCGGACCAGCTGGCCGCCAAGACCGCAATCGGTATCAAGGACTGGCGTGCGGACGACTGCGTCGGCCAATTGCGCCTGAAAGGGTGCAACGCGGATGCGGGTCTTGACGACATGACAATTGCCGAGGGCCGGGAAGCGGGTGCGAAAACGCTCGTCGCCGGAATCGCCAATCGCGGCGGCATCATTCCCGAGACATGGATTGTTGTGCTGCGCGAGGCGCTCGAGGCCGGATTCGATCTCGCCGCGGGGCTCCACAACCGGCTGGCCGATTGTGCGGATCTGCGCGACACGGCGCGGCGTCTGGGGCGCAATATCCATGATGTCCGCCACCCCAGCGAAACCTACCCGGTCGCGTCCGGCGAGAAACGCACAGGCAAAAGGCTCCTGCCCGTCGGCACCGATTGCTCATGCGGCAAAATGTATACCGCGCTGGCAATCGAGCGGGAGATGCTCTCGCGCGGTATGAAGGCGACATTCCGCGCAACCGGCCAGACCGGTATTCTCATCACCGGCGAAGGGGTTTCGATCGATGCCGTCGTCGCCGATTTTATTTCCGGCGCGGTCGAAGCAATCGCGCCCGCCAACGACCCGGAGCATTGGGATATCATCGAGGGACAGGGTTCGCTGTTCCACGCGTCTTATGCCGGCGTTTCGACGGGCCTCTTGCACGGCGCCCAACCCGATGCGCTGGTGCTCTGTCATGAACCGACGCGCGCGCATATGCGCGGGCTGCCGCATTACGCGCTGCCCTCGCTGGAGGCGTGCATGGAAGCCAATCTCCGCACCGGCTCCCTCACCAACCCGGATGTGCGCTTTGTCGGCGTTGCCACGGACACCTCGCGGCTTGAAGAGGATGAGGCGCTCGCCTTTCTTGCAAAAACCGAAGCCGATCTGGGATTACCGGCCACCGACCCGGTGAGAACCGGCGTCGGCCGCATCGTCGACAATCTGGATTGACGATGGAACTCGAGATTCGCGCCGAATGCTGGCCGGTCCGCGGCGCCTTCGCCATTTCGCGCGGCAGCCGGACAGAGGCGCAAGTCATTGTCGCGACGTTGCGCGAGGGCGCCCATGAAGGGCGCGGCGAATGCGTGCCCTATGCCCGCTATGGGGAGAGCGTCGAAAGCGTTCATGCGCAGATAGAGGGTCTCGGGGCGCAAATCGCCTCCGGTCTCGGCCGGGACGGGTTGCAGGAGGCCCTGCCCGCGGGCGCGGCGCGCAACGCGCTCGACTGCGCCTTCTGGGATCTGGAAGCCAAGCGCGCCGCCAAGCGGGTCTGGGAGCTGGCGGGTTTGAGCGAGCCGGAAGCTGTGACCACGGCTTTTACCCTGTCGCTCGACACGCCTGAAAAAATGAACGCCGCCGCGCGGGACAATGCGGCGCGGCCCCTGCTCAAGCTCAAACTTGCGGGACCTGACGATCTCGACCGGGTGCGGGCGGTGCGTGACGGCGCTCGCCAAGCCGATCTTATCGTCGACGCCAATGAGGGCTGGACATCGGACGTCTATCTGGACCTCGCGCCCCGGTTGGCGGAGCTCGGGGTCAGGATGATCGAGCAACCCTTGCCCGCGGGCGGGGATGACGCGCTTGGCGAAATCGAGCGTCTGGTGCCCGTCTGCGCGGATGAGTCCTGCCATGACCGGGCGTCGTTGCCTTCCCTCAAGGGACGCTATGACATGATCAATATCAAGCTCGACAAGAGCGGCGGTCTCACCGAAGCGCTGGCGCTGAGAGCCGAGGCGCAAGAGGCGGGTTTTGCCGTGATGGTCGGCTGCATGCTGTCGACCTCGCTGTCCATGGCGCCGGCCCATGTCGTGGCGCAGGGCGTCCAGGTTGTCGATCTCGACGGCCCGCTGCTGTTGGCGAAAGACCGCGCGCCCGGCCTGCGGTTCGATGGCAGTATTATCTATCCGCCGGACGCAGTGCTATGGGGATAGCGGTCTAGCGGGCAGACTTCTCCGCCCACCCCGGCTTCTGATAGATTCCCATGGCGTCACAAGCCCGGCTCATTGCGGCCGCGGCTTCTTCCGTGGTCAGAAGCGGCGTCGTCTCGACCTCCGTGACCGAGCCCGACGACGTCAATACCATTGATAGCGAGGCCGAGGATATGTCGTCCGGAAGTTCATAAATCAAAACGATGTCATATTCGCCGAAACAGAAAAAATAGTAATGCAAACGTCCGCCGATGCCCTTCAGGAGCCTTGTTGTCGCTACCATCCGGTCTTCCGGCCGCTGCACAAGCGCCTTCATGAATTCATGGTCCAGTTTGGCCCTCAATAGATAGAACGTCATATTAAAGCCTCCCTATTCTACTCTCCACTCCTGCGATAATTGACCGTGCCGGCCGCTAAGACAAGCGTGCGGGAACGCAAATGATTCAGAGAACGGCACTTCGCGCGGCATTGCGACAAGCCACGTTGCGGTTCTTGCGGGGGCGAGCCTATACCTCCCGCTGCAGTGCGACCGATGCTCCTTGGCCAGTCCCCGGCCAAGGTAATTTCCTCTAGCGCACCGCCGGGAACGATCTTTGCACGAGCGCCGGGTAACGCGCGCCAAGCGTCAGGCCCCGCGCGGCATTGAGAATGACCAGCGACAGCCACAGACCGTGATTGTCCCATACGGGGGTCAGCACGGCCCAGGCCGCAAGAAAGATGACCATGCTGACAATCGCCATATTGCGCATATCCGCGCCGTGCGTCGCGCCGATGAAGATACCGTCGAGCTGAAAGCAGGGAAAGCTGACCACCGGCACCAGCGCCGCCCAGATCAGATAGATGCGCGCCTCCGCCCGAATCTCGGGATTGATCGTCAACATGTCGATGACCAAGCCGCCGAGCAGCCAATAGGCGATACCGAGCGCGATACCCAATATGGCCGCCCAGACGCTGGTCATCCGCACTGCTTCACGGAAGCGCGCCAGGCGCCGGGCGCCGATCGCCCGGCCGACGAAGGTCTCCGCGGAGAAGGCGAAGCCATCGAGAAAATAGGCGGAAAAATTGGCCAAATGCATCAAGATCGCATTGGCCGCCAGGGTCACGTCGCCGGCTTCGGCCGATTTGGCGGTAAACCAGGAGAAGGCGAACAGCAGGGCGAGCGAGCGGATCATGATATCGCTGTTTACCGAGACAATCCGCTTCAGCGCTGTCCTGTCGAAGGCGCGTTTGCGCGTCACCGTAGCGCCCGCATGGCGCAGCATCCGCCGGGCGAGCCATAGTCCGCACAGAACCGCAAAGCTCTCCGCGATCATCGTTCCGATCGCCACGCCTGAGACGCCCCAGGCGAAGCCGATGACGAACAGCGCGTCGAGCGCGGCGTTGGTGCCGTTCAGCAGGAGCTGCAGCAGCAGTGCCGTTCCGGCCCGGCCGCGGCCGATGAGCCAGCCAAGCAGGGCATAGTTCGCCAGGGCCGCCGGCGCACCCCATATCCGGTAGGTGAAATAGGTCCGGGCGCCGGTTTCCACGGACGCGGAGCCATCGATCAATGTGAAGGCGGCCGCTGAAATCGGCCATTGCAGCAAAATCAGCGCCACGCCGCAGACAAGTGCGATCAGGAGCGTGCGAATAAGGGTCGCCGCGACCTCGTCGCGGTCGCCGCTTCCCTCGGCCTGGGCGGTAATCCCCGTGGTGCCCATGCGGAGGAAGCCGAAGGCCCAGTAGATCATGTTGAAGATCACCGCGCCGACCGCGACCGCGCCGATATAGTGGGCGTCGCCGAGCTGGCCGAGAACGGCGGTGTCGACGATGCCGATCAGCGGAGTCGTTATATTGGCGATGATGATGGGGAGCGCGACCGCCAGCACATTGGCGTGGGTCAGCGGCGCGGAATGCGCATCGGGCCGCGCGGTGGCGCTCATGGAGACGGTGTGTGGGGACCCGTCACAGGTCGGAGGGGCGGGACCGGCTATCGAGTGTTCCGGGCGTCCGGCCGGACTTGCCGAACATTTTCAGCATACGCGCCACGAACCAGATCGGGAAAACGATCACCGCACCGAGCAGGAAATAGCGCAGCGCCCATTCGATCGCGTCGAATCCCATGTCATAGATGCGTTCCAGAAGCCGGACGAAGCTGTCTATGATATCGCGCGGATCGAGACCGAGCGCCGACAACAATACGCCGACGATGACCGATATGATCATCAGGCGAATGACGACGATGCCGGGGTTGCCGCCGAAAAACCGCTCCATGATACTGCTCCGGGAATCTGTTGAACCAGCGCTGCGCACGCGCATGCTTATCATAGTGAATGTGGGAATGCGAATTCAGGCGTCAAGTATCCAGTTGCCGGGCAAAAAACTGGGGCGGGAATGGCGCTGACCTTCGATGCGACGCATGGCGGGTCCGTGGCCCTGTTGCCCGAGCCTTTCGCCGGCTGGTTTGCCGGGCGCGGCTGGCGGGCGCATGCGCACCAGATCGCATTGTTCGAAACTGTCCGGGCCGGTGAACCGGCACTGCTGATTGCGCCGACCGGCGGCGGCAAGACGCTGGCCGGATTCCTGCCGAGCCTTGTCGATTTGACGCAGGGCGAGCCGCGCGAGGGGAGAGGCATCCACACCCTTTATGTCTCGCCGCTCAAGGCGCTCGCCGTCGACGTGGCGCGCAATCTGGCGACGCCGGTGGAGGAGATGGGCCTCGATATCCGGCTGGAAACGCGCACCGGCGACACGCCGGCGTCGCGCCGCCAGCGCCAGCGTATCACGCCTCCCGACATATTGATGACGACGCCCGAACAGGTAGCGCTGCTGCTTTCCCACAAGGACGCCGGCGCGATGTTCGCGCCGCTGCGCTATGTGATCCTTGACGAGCTGCATGCGCTGGTTACCTCGAAGCGCGGCGATCTGCTCGCGCTCGGCCTGGCGCGGCTCCGCCGCCACGCGCCGGAGCTTCGCGCGATCGGTCTTTCGGCAACGGTCGCGCAACCGTTCGAACTCTCCGCTTATCTTGCGCCGCAGAAACCGTGCTCCGCTATGACCCGTCTGGCCGCTATCGTCGAAGGGGCTGGCGGCGCGGACGCGGATATTCGCATTCTCGCGTCGAAAGAGAGGGTGCCATGGTCGGGGCATTCGGCGCGCTATGCGCTTCCCGATATTTACCAGGCGATAAAGGCGCATAAGACGAGCCTGGTGTTCGTCAACACGCGCGCGCAAGCCGAGATGCTGTTTCAGGAATTGTGGCACCTGAATGAGGACACTCTGGCAATCGCGCTCCATCACGGTTCGCTGGATGTGGGCCAGCGGCGAAAGATCGAAGCGGCCATGGTCCGCGGCGAGCTGAGGGCCGTCGTGTGTACCTCGACGCTCGATCTCGGCATCGACTGGGGCGACATCGATCTTGTTATCAATGTCGGCGCGCCGAAAGGGGCGAGCCGGCTGGCGCAGCGTATCGGGCGCGCCAATCACCGGCTGGACGAGCCGAGCCGCGCATTGCTGGTGCCGGCCAACCGTTTTGAGGTCATGGAATGCAGGGCGGCGCTGGAGGCGGCGCGCGAAGGCGCGCAGGATACGCCGCGCAGCCGCCCTGGCGGGCTTGACGTGCTGGCCCAGCATGTTCTCGGAATGGCCTGTTCGCAAGCCTTCGACGCGGACGATCTCTATGATGAAGTCCGCACCGTTCCGGCCTATGCGGAGCTGCCGCGGGAAAGCTTCGAGAAGATCGTCGATTTCGTCGCCACCGGCGGTTACGCGTTGAAGACCTATGAGCGCTATGCGCGGTTGAGAAAAACCAAGCACGGTCTTTACCGGGTCGCCAACCCGAAAGTGGCGCAGCAATACCGCCTCAATGTCGGCACGATTATAGAAGCGCCGATGCTGAAGGTCCGGCTCGCGCGCGG
>JAJFHO010000126.1 GCA_021775575.1 Hyphomicrobiales bacterium | reverse complement strand
TGGCGCCCGGCGTCGATTTCGAATGCGTGGCTGTCGTCGATTGCCGGGCGGACATAGGCCTCTTCCTCGGCCAAAACCGCCAGTGCGGTGTAATGGTCGAGTGCCGCGAGTGCCGCGGCCGCCTCGCCCAGCTCTCTTTCCTGGGCCGACAGCCGCTCCAGCAGCGCGTCGAAAACCTCAAGCTCCAGCGCGACCGCGCGCTCCGCCGCCGAGACGATCCGGGCCTCGGTCTGGCCCAGCTCGGTGGTCGTAAAACGGATCGCGTTGGCCATCGTCTGGCGGTGGATGAAAGTCTCGTTGAGTGGCGCGCGCATCAGCGCATCGCCGTTGGCTGCCGTCACCTCGACGAAATAGCCGAGAATGTTGTTGTGGCGGACCTTGAGGGACTTGACGCCTGTTTGCTCCCCATAACGGGCCTGGAGCGCGGCGATCACCTTGCGCGCGTCGTCGCGCAGCGCGCGGTTTTCATCGAGATCGTCATTATATCCGCCACGCACGAATCCGCCGTCGCGCTTCTGCAGAGGCAGCTCCTCGCCGAGCGCCGCTTCAAGCTCCTCGCGCAATGCCGGTCCGACCGTGCTCAGATCGCTGCATATCGCGCCGATCTCGGCTGCGGGTTGCGCCGTGCCGGCGGCTTCGCGGAGCAGGGCCGAACACTCCTCCGCCGCTCCAAGGGCATCGCGGATCGCCGCCAGATCGCGCGGGCCGCCGCGTCCCAGCGTCAGCCGCGCCAGCGCCCGCGCCGGATCGGGGCAGCCTCGCAATCTCTTGCGGAGCTGCGCCCGGGCGGTGTGCTGCTCAAGGCACCAGGAGACGCCGTCGAGCCGCGCGGCAATGGCGGCCGCATCGGTGAGCGGGCTGGAAAGGCGTGCGGCCAGCTCACGGGCGCCCGCACCGGTCACCGTGCGGTCCAGTGCGGCCAGAAGACTGCCCCGGCGTTCGCCGCGCTGCGATGAGGTCAACTCGAGATTGGCGCGTGTCGCGGCGTCGATGGCGAGAGCGTCTCTGGCGCCCATGCGCTTGGGCAGGCGGAGCGCCGGCTGCCGGCCGATCTGGGTCAGGCTGATATAGGCCAGCAGCGCCCCGGCGCTCGCCAGCTCGGCGCGTGAGAAAGCGCCGAGCCCGGCGAGTTCCGCCAGTCCAAGCGTCTCCTTGAGCGCGCGCTCGCCCGCGAGGCTGTCGTAGCTGGCGCGCGCGACCGGCGTCAGGGATGCGCCCGCCTGCCCGGCCCATGCCGCGATTCGGGCCTCTTGCGCCAGTTCCTCGCCGGCAATGATTTCGCCGGGAGACAGGCGCGCAAGCTCGCCCTGGAGATCGCTGGCCGGCGCTTCCCCGATCAGGAATTCGCCGGTTGAGATATCGACCGAGGCGAGCGCGAAAATCTCGCCCGGCTCCGTCGTCGAGGAGGGCGCGCGGAACAGGCTGGTGAGAAAATTGTTGGCCCTGGCATCGAGCAACGTGTCCTCGGTAATGGTGCCCGGCGTCACCAGCCGCACGACATCGCGCCGCACGACCGCCTTGGCGCCACGCTTTTTCGCCTGCGCGGGATTCTCGGTTTGCTCGCAAACGGCCACGCGGAAGCCGCAGCGGATCAGCTTTTGCAGATACTCGTCGGCCTTGCGGACCGGGACGCCGCACATCGGAATGTCCTCACCCAAATGCTTGCCCCGTTTGGTGAGTTCGATGCCCAGAGCGCGCGAAGCCTCGGCTGCATCGTCGAAAAACAGCTCGTAGAAATCGCCCATATGGTAAAAAAGCAGATGGTCCGGATTTGCCGCCTTGATCTCCAGATATTGCGCCATCATCGGCGTAACGGCAGCGTTTTCAGCCCCGCCGCCAGCCGCATCTTTCCTATTGGTCCGCTGCTTTGTCATGCGCCCCGTTTCGCCCGTCCCCGTCCAACGTCATAGCAGAGTTAGCCCGGCGCAACGAGGGTCGTGAAGCACGATTGCGGGCAATTGACGTGTTGTGCGCACCGATAGGGCCCTTTATGGTTTTGGAAAAGATCAGCCAATAGAGGCCACCGGCCCGAAAAACAGTTCAGAGTCAATAACGTCCATGTCATCCTCCTCCTCCAAAACCAGCTTTACCGATCAGGACGCCCTGCTGTTCCACTCCCAGGGCAAACCCGGCAAGCTCGAAGTAGCCGCGACCAAACCGATGGTGACGCAGCGCGATCTGAGCCTGGCCTATTCGCCGGGCGTCGCGGTTCCCGTCCAGGCCATCGCGGAGAATCCCGGCGTCGCCTACGACTACACCAACAAGGGCAACATGGTCGCCGTCGTCTCGAACGGCACCGCTATCCTCGGCCTCGGTAATTTGGGCGCACTCGCCTCGAAGCCGGTGATGGAAGGCAAGTCGGTCCTGTTCAAGCGTTTCGCCGACGTCGACGGCATCGACATTCTGGTCGACACGGAGGATGTGGACGCCTTCGTCAATTGCGTGCGCTATCTTGGCCCTTCCTTTGGCGGCATCAATCTGGAGGATATCCGCGCGCCGGACTGTTTTCACATCGAGGACCGGCTGCGCGAAATGCTCGATATTCCCGTTTTTCATGACGACCAGCATGGAACGGCGATTATCGTCGCCGCCGGGTTTATCAATGCGCTGCATCTGACCGGGCGCGAGATCGCAACCACGAAGCTGGTCTGCAACGGCGCCGGCGCGGCCGGCATCGCGTCGCTGGAGCTGCTGATCGCCATGGGGCTCAAGCGCGCCAACATCGTCATGTGCGACAGCCGCGGCGTCATCCACAAGGGCCGCAAGGACGGCATGAACGAGTGGAAGGCCCGCTTCGAGGTGGATACGAATATGCGCACGCTCGACGAGGCGATGTCCGGCGCCGACGCCTTTTTCGGCCTTTCCGTCAAGGGCGCGGTGTCGAAGGACATGGTCGCCTCGATGGCCGACAAGCCGCTGATTTTCGCGATGGCCAATCCGGATCCGGAAATTACCCCGGAGGACGTGGCCGAAGTGCGCGATGACGCTATTATGGCGACAGGCCGCTCCGACTATCCGAACCAGATCAACAATGTGCTGGGTTTCCCCTACATCTTTCGCGGCGCGCTCGACGTCCGGGCGACGGCGATCAACGACGCTATGAAAATCGCCGCGGCGGAGGCGCTGGCCGAGTTGGCGCGGGTCGACGTGCCAGATCAGGTCGCCGCCGCCTATTCGGGACACCGGCCCCGCTACGGCCCCAACTACATCATTCCGGTCCCCTTCGACCCCCGCCTCATTCACTGTGTCCCTCCGGCGGTGGCCAAGGCCGCCATGGATTCAGGCGTGGCGCAGCGCCCGATCGTCAATATGGATGGCTATGTCACCCGGTTGAAGGCGCGCCTCGATCCGGTCTCCGGCATCATGGAAACGATCTTCACCAAGGTCCGCAGGAGCCCCAAGCGGGTCGTCTTCGCCGAGGGCGAGGAGGAGCAGGTCATCCGCGCCGCAAATTCCTTCCTCGATGAAGGCTTTGGCCAGCCGGTATTGATCGGACGGCCAGAGGAAATCGCCAGGGGGTTTGAAAAGCTCGGAATTCCGCCACGCGACGAGATCGAAATTGACCTGCCCGGCAAGTCCGGCCGCCGCGCGGAATATGCGGAGTTTCTGTTCGAACGGCTGCAGCGGCGCGGCTACATGTTCCGCGACTGCCGGCGGATGGTGAATAATGATCGCAATATTTTCGCCACCACAATGGTCGCCATGGGTCATGCCGATGCGATGGTGACCGGCGTTACGCGCAGCTGGTCGGTGGCCTATGAGGATGTCTCCAAGGTCCTCGACCCGAATCCGGGACGCTGCGCGATCGGGATTTCGATTTCGATCTGCCACGGCCGGACCGTATTGGTTGCCGACGGCTCGGTGCATAATCAGCCGACGGCGGAAGAACTTGCCGATATTGCCTGCGAAGCCGCCGGCGTCGCCCGCCGCCTGGGCCATGAGCCACGCGTCGCCATGCTTTCCTATTCGACCTTTGGCCATCCGATCGGCGAACGCTCCGACGCGGTGCGCGAGGCGGTCGATACCCTCGACCGGCGCGGCGTTGATTTCGAGTATGACGGCGAGATGGCCGCCGATGTCGCGCTCAATCCAGACGCCATGGCGCTCTATCCCTTCTGCCGCCTGTCCGATACCGCCAACATTCTCGTCATGCCGGGCTTTCACAGCGCCAGCATCTCCACCAAGATGCTGCAGGAACTTGGCGGCGGTACAGTCATCGGTCCGTTGCTTGTCGGGCTGTCGAAGCCGGTTCAGATCGCCGCGCTCGGCGCCAGCGACGAATCCATCCTCAACATGGCGGCGCTCGCCGCCTTCGACATTACCGCTCAGTCGGGCGGCTGATCCGGGCGCCCGTGGCGCTAGGCATCGGCGGATAGGCGGGACCCTAGTTGTAACTGTTGGCCTTCGCGGCAGCCGACGCGATTTCGTCCGGCGCTCCGAAATGCGCGAAATAGCGTTCATCGATGGATTCGACGGGCAGGATAATGAAAACGTCGGTTGTGCCAAATTGATGGTCGATGACGGCGCCGTCTCCGACAAAAGCGCCGAGCCGCAGATAACCCTTGATGAGAGGCGGCAGCGCTCTCAGCGCCGCGCGGTGATCGATCTGCGACGCGGGCATCATATTCATGTCGACAAAAACGTCTTCATGCGCCCGCACGCGCCATTTTCCCGGCGCCCGGACATTGTGGTGCAGAAAGCTCAGCGCCATGGCGTGCTGGCGCGGGTCGGTACCCTCGAAACTGGCGCAGCCCAGCATGACGTCGCAGCCATGCTCGCGCGCATAGGTCCACACGCCCTGCCAGAGCAGTTCGACGCTGCGCTTGTTGCGGTAAGGCGCAAGCACGCAGGACCGGCCGAGTTCCATGAAACGGTGCGCGCCGCCATGACGCGCCAGCAAGGGCGCAATGTCATATTCGCCCTGTGAATAAAAACCGTCATTCAGCTCGGCGACCTCCTGCCGCAACACCCGGTAGGTCCCGACGACGCGAGGCTTGCGGGACCAGGGCCGGCGCAGCTTCTGCGGGTCGGCATCGTCGACCACAAGCAGATGGTCGCAAATCGCGTCATAGGGGTCCTCGTCGCGCCGCGACAGTACCGCCTGCGGACTTGGAATGGCCGACAACTCCTCATAGAAGACGTGGTAACGCAGCTTCTGGGCGCGCTTTATTTCTCGCCGCGACCGGGCCATGCGGACTTCCAGATCGCCGATGCGCCCGTAAATCTTGTGTGGCTCGCGCGGCGCCGGCAATGACGGCCGGCGCAACCGTGGACGAAAGGGCAGGATTGCTCCCGCGTTCTCCGGTGCCGCCGGTTTCAGCCGGTTGACAATATTGCGCCGCCTGAGGGTCATGAGCTTCGCTTTCCAGTCGCGAAAATTTCAGGAAAAAACCAAGCCATCTGCGCCGCTCCGCCAGGTTCGCCACTTTGCTCTGTGCGACTGAACTACCGCAACATGTGGGCCCGATTCGGTCATAATCGAGCGAGATTAGCAATTCTTTTGGAAAAAGTTGTGACAAGGTGCCGCGCGGGCAACTCTGGTCAAACCGGCTGATTTCCAGCCCAGGCAAAGAAGAAAGCAGTATTGAGCCGACCTGATTGTTACCGCTGGCGGCGCGGTCAATCCAACGCTGTCACGCGCAGTGGGCGCCGCTCGCAACCTTGACCTTGCCGATCGGCTCCTCTGTCCATTTGGAGAGAATGGCGTCGAGATCTTCTCTCTCGAACGGCTTGGCCAGATAGTCGTCCAGACCCGCTTCGAGATATTGCTCGCGGTCCTCGGGGAATGCATTCGCGGTAAGCGCGACAATCGGCGGACGGCGATCCGCCCCGGCATTCCCGGCAGCGTAGAGCGAACGAATTTTGCGTGCCGATTCGACACCGTCCATCTCCGGCATGTGGATATCCATCAGAATAAGAGTGAATGCGTCGCCGCCGCGCAGCGCCTTGGCGGCGGCGTCGGCCGCTTCCAGGCCGTTGCGCGCGTGAAAAACGTCGCAGCCCAGTCTCTCGAGCATTTTGCGCGCGAGCAGCGCATTGATGTCATTGTCCTCCGCCAGCAACACGCGCCGCGCATCGCTAGAGTGGCGATTCTTGCCACTGCCGGAGACAGCCGAGGGCGTCGACCGCACGGACCCGCAAACATCTCCCTGCGGTACGGCTGGACCATGCAATTGCGCAAACAAGGATGCCGGGCGGATCGGACGGATCAGATAGGCGTCGAAGCCACGGGCTTTCAGTGTCCCGATTTCGCCGCGCTGCGCTGGATCGATGGTCACAATCGAGGTCAGCGCACGGTTGGGCCCCAGCGCCTCGCGCGCCTGCTGCGGCAACGTTTCCGCCTCCGCCAACGCGGCCGCGTCCATGATCAAGGTGTCATAGGGTTCCCCGCCGTCCGCGGCGCTCCATATCTCGACCGCGGCTTCGCCGGGCTTGGCACGTCTGGCGCCGCAGCCGGTCGCGGCAAGCAGCTTGCCGACCGCCTCGGCTTCATTGTCGGGCGCGATCAGGAGAACCTTGCGCGCTTCGCGCGGAACCGGCCAGCTGTCTCCCAGTTCCGGCGCCAGCGCGGCGGTAGCGAAGGGAATCAAGAACTTGAATGAGGAACCCTGGCCCGGCGTGCTCTCCACCTTCATCTCACCATTCATTTTGCCCACGAGTTTCCTGGAGATGGCGAGCCCCAGACCGGTTCCGCCATGACGGCGCGCGCGCGTCGAGTCGGCTTGCTCGAATTCCGAAAAGATCGTCTCCAATGCTTCCGGCGCAATACCCATGCCGGTGTCGCGAATGTCGAAACTGATATCGGTGATGCCTTCGACGCCGCCCTCGCCACGCGTCACGTCCAGCGACACGCCGCCGGAGTCGGTAAATTTTATGGCGTTGCCGAGCAGGTTCATCAGGATTTGGCGGATGCGGATTTCATCGCCGCTGACCGTGCGGGGCAGCGACGGCTCCAGATACCAGCCGACCGTGAGGCCCTTGTCATAGGCGCGCGGGGCGAGCAGTTCGACTACACCTTGCACGGCGTCGGCGAGATCGAAGGGCGATTCTCTCAACTCCATTTTGCCGGCCTCGATCTTCGAGAAGTCGAGGATCTCATCGATCAGCGAAAGCAGCGTATTGGCGGAGGTATTGATGGCCCGGGCATATGTCGACTGTTCCGGCGAGAGCTCCGTGTCCATCAGCAGACCCGTCATGCCGAGGATACCGTTCATTGGCGTGCGGATCTCGTGGCTCATCGCGGCAAGAAAGCGGCCCTTGGCGCGATTCGCCGTCTCGGCCTCGTCGCGCGCGTCCTGCAGGGTTGCCTCGACTTCGCGCTGATGCGTCACGTCGCGGCCGATGCATTGATATTCCCGAACCACGCCGCCCTCGCTGCTGACCGCATATTCCTCAAGGACAAACCAGCGCGGACCGCCGGCGGTTTCGATCTGCTGTTCGTAACGCTGCGGTGCATCGGGAGTTGCGATCGGCACCCAATCGGCGGCGTCGCCCTGAAGAACAACCGGCGAAAACGGGCTGCCGACGGCTTCGGCGCGCTCAACACCAAATGTCTGGCAGAAGGCGTCATTCACGAAGGTGAGGTATCCCTTCGCGTCGCGGCGCAGGATTACATTGCCCTGATAGTCGAGCAGATCACGGGTCCGGGCCTCGTTTTCACGCAGCTGCCATTGCATGTCTTTGAGCGACTCAAGGCCGCCTTCCAGCCGCGCCGCGAGCCGGTCAAGCGCAAAGTCGGTGTGTCCGGCGCGCGGTTTTTCTTGGCGCGCCGCCGCAAACAGACCGGCCGCGCCGGTCAGCGTGAGAGTGAGCGCCGCGCCAAGCATGGCGGCGGGGATATCGAACCAGCCGGCCCAATGCGCGGCGGCGAGGGCGAGGGCG
>JAJFHO010000125.1 GCA_021775575.1 Hyphomicrobiales bacterium | reverse complement strand
GCGACGATGCGGAGATCTCCGAACTCCGCCGGGGCGTCACGTCGGCGACGGAAAAATTCGTCCGGGAGAATATTGGCTGGATGCTGGCGGTGGCTGGCCGGATGCTGAAAGACAATGCGCGCGCGGAGGACTGCGTACAGGACGCATTCTCGAATATCTTCAAAAATCTGGAGTCGTTTCGCGGCGAGTCCAGCCTGCGAACCTGGATGCATCGAATTGTGGTCAACCAGGCGCTGATGTCGCTGCGAACGAGCAAAAGGCTGAACGAGGCTTCAATCGATGATTTGTTACCGGTTTTCGATGACAGTCGCTGCCGCCTGGAAGACCGCTGGACCAATTTCGAAACGCCGGAGTCGCTGATGGAGCGAACGCAGACGAAAAACACCGTCATCGCTCTGATAGACGCACTTCCCGACAATTATCGCAGCGTCTTGCTGCTTCGCGATATCGAAGAATTGAGCATTTCGGAAGTCGCCGGATTATTGAATCTCAGCGAAACAAACGTGAAGGTGAGAGTGCACCGGGCGCGGGCCGCGCTCAAGAAACTGCTTGAACCGCTGTTGCGGGGAGAAAAATCATGAAGTCCCCGAAAAAAACGCTCATGAAACGGGTTCATGGCGCAATGTTCAAATTGCCGCTGATGATTACGTGCGACGAGTTTGAGTCCTTCATTCTGGCATATCTGGAAGGCCAATTACCGAAACGCCAGAAGATCGTGTTCGAATTTCACCTGAAGGCATGCCGCGAATGCAGAGACTATCTGAATGCCTACCGGGCATCCGTTGAATTGGCCAAAGTCGCCCATGCCGCGCAGCTCAGCGAGCTATCCGACGATGCGCCCGAAGACCTTGTGGCCGCGATCCTTGCCGCACGAGAGGCATGACGGGGATTTGAGCGATCGGGCGGAATGCGAAAAGCCCCCGACGGGTCTTTGATCTCATTGAGACTGGCATCCATCGCCGCCAAGGAACGGTCCGAGGCGGCCCGTCCGGTTCTCAACCTGGAAAACATTGCTGTAGAGACTTGCCACCCACTGCTTGCCTTCCGTTGTCAGTTCAAGATAGGCGAGCGCCGGCTGGATAAAGGGTTCAACATTGGACCTGAAAAATTTGGGATAGTCTTCAACCAGATCGGCGGGGTTTGTGTAATCCATTTCCTCCGCCAGCCCTGTCTCGACGAACTCCCAATAAAGCGCATTGATCTTGCGGTGGTAAAACGGGTCCGCCAACTGGCCTATCAGATCGGCGGCACGAACGAGCGCCGCCTCGGTATCGGTTTCCACATGATCGGCGTCGTCGGGAACCGGGAAGCGCGTCATCTCAATCGATCTGGCAATGCGGTCCTCGTCAATAAACTCGGATGGACCAAACCGTTCACGGGCATAAATTTTTCCGCGTTCAATATGATAAGGCGCCAAACAGGCATCCGAAGCCCCTTTGGGAGGGACTATCTGGTGGCCGCTTTCATCGACAACGACGCTGCCATTCCCATCGCCGGAGCACACACCGCGAACGAAGCCTATGTCGTGAACCAGCAGAGCGCAGATATAGTGCAGCCAGTCTTCCGGCGTCAGCGATTGAGCTAGCAGGCGGCCACGGATGATGTCCTGCCCCACCAGCGTAACCATCATTGTGTGATCGATATTGTGATAGAGCGCATCGGAATTTCCGATCCGCTCAATAACGAGTCTGGCCGCTCCGCCCAGATAGGTTGCGTATTCCGGCCGCCGATGGGCAAAATATTGAAGATATTGAGATGCCAGATATTCGCCCAACCGATCCGCTATGATTGATATTGGATTCAACATTGCCAAAGCCTCTATAAAATTGCCTTGTTGAAATATTCCGCACTCAATGTACAAACCTGAGAAGCTGCGCTTGATCGATCACTACCCGGTTCTGCGCTTCTATCAAGCAAAAAACCGGAATTGCCGGATTCAATAGTCTGGTCATGACAAAATTGCAGGAGATGAAGGCTTTCATCTCGCCGACCCGCGGCAACCGCGCCCCCCTCAACGTGGATGCATTTACACCGCGAAATGTTACAGCTGACTTTGGCCGCAGTGTGAAAGCTTCAACAGTCGGCAATCAGCGGCTTTTCGGTCAGGCGATTTTCCGGTCCTCCTCGCGAGAGCCGGTGAGGTCTAGGACAATCTCCTTGGCCGAAACGGGTTTGCCAAATAAGTAACCCTGGCCGATATGACAGCCCATCTCCGCGAGCCGGTTGCTCGTTTCCAGAGACTCGACTCCTTCCGCGGTTATGCCAAGCCCAAGGCTCTTGCTCAGGTTTATGATGCCCTCCGCCAGGCGTGCACTCTCGGGATCCGACTCCATGGATTGAACAAAAGAGCGGTCAATCTTGACCTTGTCGAAGGGCAATTCCCGCAACTGGCTCAGGCCGGAATATCCCGTCCCAAAATCATCAAGCGCTATATGGATACCGACATTCCTCAGCGAATGAAGCTCCCTTCTGACGTCGGCAAATTCCTCGACAAGCACCTGCTCGGTAACTTCGATTTCCAGACGGTGCGCCGGAAACCCGGTTTCGGTGAGGATCTTGAGGATTTCCCGCGACAGCCACGCGTCCTGAAGCTGGGAGGGTGAAATGTTGAGCCCCAGGAACGGACCTCCAGACCAGTCCCTGGCATCGGTGCAGGCGCGGCGCAACAGCGCAAGCGTCAGACCGGTGAGCAGCTTTGTGTCTTCGGCAAGCGGGATGAATGCGTCCGGATAAAGAAGGCCGCGCTCGGGATGATTCCATCGG
>JAJFHO010000124.1 GCA_021775575.1 Hyphomicrobiales bacterium | reverse complement strand
GGCTCGGCTTGTCGGTGGTGGCCAATCTGGTCACCGAGATGGGCGGGCGTTTAACAATATTGGACAACGCGGAACCGGGCACCTGCATCGAGGTGCTGCTGCCCGAGAGCGACCTCGTCCCAGATGCCGCCCCGCATGAGGAAGGGGCCCTCGGCGGCAGCGACCGCATTCTCCTTGTCGACGACGAAATCGAGGTCGTTACGACCTGCCGCAAGCTGTTGGAGCGTCTGGGATATAATGTTGACGCCTATACCGATCCCGTGGCCGCAGTGGAGGCCTATGAAGCCGACCCGGAGCGGTATGATCTGGTCATGACCGACTTTGTAATGCCGAATATGAACGGCGAAGAAGTGTGCCGCGCCATCCGCGCCCAGGGTGCTGATTGTCCTATTGTCATTTGTACAGCCTACCGGCCTGGAACGCTGAATCAAAACACGCTTAAGCCGTTACGTATCCTTGATAAACCCGTGGATCCTAACCAGCTTTCCCGCGTTGTGCGCGCAATGCTCGATGCCGGACAGGAGCCCGGTGCGTAGAGGCGATGATGCGCCTTGAGCAGCGGCGCTGTAACAGTTTCGACACATTTTGACACATGACTTCATATCTGACCGGTCACGCGGAAATACAGGCGTTATACGCCGGTGTTAGGTTTCGAATTTGTGGGATGCCTACGCGCAGTGCAGCGGGAGCAACCCTTTGACAACAGCCGATGTGCTGCGCCCAGCGTCCTCGTGGACTTGAGAGCGTGCAACAGGTCTCAGTCGCGAACGCAATGCTTTTTGCGAGTTGCGAGATCATTGCAGGCTACACGACTAGGAGGCTTGTCTCATGGGCAATGGGGCCGTGCGCCAGATGTTTCGGAGTTTCATGACCGCCGCGCTCGCGATTGGAGTGACGGCGGTTTTCTTTTCCGCTTCCTTCGCCGACGAACCAGGGCCGATAAAGGCCCTCAAGGTCGACCCTAAGAAGGCCGAGCTTGGAAAGCGCTTGTTCTTTGACGTGCGGTTGTCGGGCGACGCGGCGATCAGTTGCGCCAGTTGCCACATTCCGGAAAAAGGTTTCGCGGATGGCCTGCCCTTGTCCAAGGCCTATCCGGGATCCAACCATTTTCGCAACACGCCCACTTTGATCAACACGGGTCACAAGGCAGTTTGGTTCCACGATGGCCGTCTTGGCACCAATCTCAACGACGTGACCCGCGAGATGATCACCGAGACATACATAATGAACACGGACATGCGCCTGATGCAGGAGCGTATCAAGCAGGATCCTGTTTATGTGAAGATGTTCAAGGACGCGGAATATGGCGAACCAAGCAATGGCTCGGTACGCAAAGCGATTCCAGAGTATCTGAAAACCCTGACATCGCGTGGCTCGCCTTTCGACACGGGTAAGATGAGTGACGCGGCAAGGACCGGGTATGAGCTGTTCAAGGGCAAAGCCGGCTGCATTGCCTGCCATTCCGGTTCGCGTTTCACCGATGACAAACCCCATAATATCGGCACACCGGAGAACCCGGACATATGGTCCGATCCCCGGCGCCATGTGACCTTTGTCACCTACGCGATGTTCATGGGTGTCGAGAACTACATGAACATCCGTCGCGATCCAGGCGCCAATGTCCAGACCCACAAATCGGATGGTTCCGACGTCGGCAAGTTCGTGACCCCGACCATGCGTGAGCTGAAGCAGACCGCCCCCTATATGCACAACGGCATGTTCAAGACGCTCGCCGAAGTCGTTACCTTCTATAACCGGGGCGGTGGCGACGATCCCAACAAGGATCGGCTAATCAGGCCGCTTGACCTCTCAACCCAGGAGCAAAGCGACCTCGTCGCCTTTCTCGAGGCATTGTCGGGCGAGGCGCTGACCGGCGCTGAATTCGTCTGGCAGGGGAAGATTGATCCCAACTACAAGCCGATCTCCGATTGGCTCAATGCGCGGAACTAGGAGGGTTGGTGATGATCACAATCAACAAGAAGATTCTGGTTGGCGGCGTGATTCTCGCAGGCCTTGCGGCGATCACCTTCTCCACCAGTGCTCGTGCCCAAATGAAAGAGCCGCAGCTCGGGGCTCTCGGCCCGCCCCCGGTGCCGCCAGACAACCCGCAGTCGCCGGCCAAGATCGAGCTTGGCAAGTTGCTGTTCTTCGATACGAGGCTTTCCGGCGACGCGTCGGTCAGCTGTGCAACCTGTCACGAGCCGAAGGACGGTTGGGCATTCCCCGATCAGGTTTCGCGCGGTTATCCGGGCGCTATTCACTGGCGCAACAGCCAGACCGTTGTTAACTCCGCCTATCTCAACAAGCTGTTCTGGGCCGGAGCGGCTAAGGCGCTCGAGGGCCAGGCGCCTTCGGCGGCGAAGGGCGCGGTTTCCGGCAATGGCGAGGCCGACATGATGGAGGCGCGGCTTGCCTTCATCCCGGAGTATCGCAAGCGCTTCAACGAGGTGTTTGGCGACACCTGGCCTCGGCTATCGAATGCGTGGAAGGCGATCGCCGCCTTTGAACGGACCCTGGTCCAGACCGACACGCCGTTCGACAAATATATGCGCGGAGACAAGGGCGCGCTTTCCGACCAGCAGAAGCGCGGCATGAAGCTGTTCACCGGCAAGGCGAACTGCATACAGTGCCACAAGGGCGCGCTGTTCACCGATCAGAAATATTACAATCTCGGTGTGCCGCGGGCTGAAATCTGGAGCGAGAGTGGCCTGGCGCAGATCACATTCCGCTACGAACTGTACGCCAAGGGTGTCGCGGAGACGATGTACCGCACGCTCAAGGACGATCCGGGCCTCTATTTCCGCACCAAGCAGAAGCGGGACAAAGGCAAGTTCCGTACGCCGAGCCTGCGCTATGTCGTCTACACGGCGCCCTATATGCACAACGGTGCTTTTTTTGACCTCACTGAAGTGGTCGAGTTCTATAATGAGGGCGGTGGCACCAACGAGTTCGCAGAGAACAAGACGAAACTGATCAAGCCACTCAAGCTCAGCGAGAAGGAGATCGAGGATTTGGTAGCCTTTATCGAATCGCTGTCCGGGCCGGCCATAAAAATGACCGCCCCCACGCTTCCACCATATGCGCCGCTGCCGGCGAAGACGAATTAGGGGAGTACAGGAGAATGAAGCCCGAATCTAAGGACTTCTTGGAAAAACCGAAGCAGGCACAGGGCAAATGCCTGATGTCGCGCCGCAAGTTCCTGCTGAGCTCCGGCGCCGCGACGGCGACGGTGATGGTCGTGATCAATGCCGGAACACCGATGGCCAAGGAGGTGCCCGGGGTCATCGCGACCTATCCGCGCAAGTTCATTACCAACCTGTCCAAGCTAAAGGACGACAAACCGATCGACTTCTCCTATCCCGACAAAGGGGCTTATGCGGAGTCGATCATCGTCAAACTCGGCGTCGAGGCGGGAGGCGGCATTGGCCCGCAGCGCGACGTGGTGGCGTTCAATAATTATTGCACGCACCAGGGCGGCAACCTGGCCGGCACTTACAAGGGCGACACCAAATCGATGGGCGCCTGCCCGCTTCATCTTTCGACCTATGATCTGACCCGACATGGAATCCTGATTTCCGGCCAGGCCTATCAGAGCCTGCCGCAGATCCTCTTGGAGCTTGAGAGCGACAAAATCTATGCCGTCGGCGTGTTCGGGCTGATTTACGGACGCTATGACAATCTACAGGGTTAGGGAGGCCGCACAATGACAACGCCATACTATATTCCCGAGACCAATGTACCGCTGCCTCCCAAGAGTGCGGAGGTGCTCTCGACGGCCTGCGACTATTGCATCGTCGCCTGTGGCCTCAAGGTATTTCGCTGGCCCGTCGCCGGAAGCCGCAATGGTGGCCCCAAGGCAAAGCAGAACGCCTTTGGCGTCGACTTTCCGGTCGATCCGCTGGGCCCGTGGGTCGCTCCGAACCAGCATAATGTCGTGTTGCACAAGGGCGAGCCGCATCACGTCGTGATCATTCCCGACAAGGACGCCAAATTTGTCAATGTCGACGGGGATTCAAGTCTGCGCGGCGGCTGTATCGCCCAGAAATGTTACAACCCGCAAACTCCGACACGCGACCGGCTCAGATCACCCTTGATGCGCATCTACGGCATCCTGCAGCCAGTGAGCTGGGAGTTCGCGCTGGACGTCGCAGCCGCGGTCGGAAAACATGTGGTCGACAAGCACGGCGACAATGCATATGGCGTCAAGACTTACTCCTACCAGTTTATCGAAAACACCTATGCGATCACCAAATTCGCGCTGAGGCATCTCGCCACGGCGAATTTCACATTCCACGACACG
The DNA here is from genome assembly GCA_021775575.1 of Hyphomicrobiales bacterium. Classification (GTDB taxonomy): domain Bacteria; phylum Pseudomonadota; class Alphaproteobacteria; order Rhizobiales; family Methyloligellaceae; genus JAJFHO01. The sequence continues at coordinate 11,023 of JAJFHO010000124.1, read as the reverse complement.
CCGTCCGATGTGAGTTCGACGCCGGGATTCCGTGATGCGGGTTTCGACAATTTCAGTCCGGCCTATGAGGACTGGATGAACGCCGAGACGCTGCTGATGTGCGGCACCGATCCATATGAAACCAAGACCATCCTGTTCACTCAATGGATCATGAAGGGCATTCAGAACGGGCAAAAGGCGATCATGATGGGTCCCCGGCGCACAGCTGGCGTGGCCTATGTCGAGAATAACGGCGGGCTGTGGCTCGACGTGATTCCCGGCACCGATCTGCTTGTCCTCAACGCCATTGCCCGGGTGATCGTCGAGAATGGCTGGGAAGACAAGGAGTGGATCAAGAAGTGGGTCAACAATAAGTGGGGCTCGTCCTCCGGCTTTGGCCAAGGTACGCGCAACACGCCGTGGCAGTGGCGCACCACCTGGGGCAAATTCCAGACCAAGGGGTTCGACGACTGGAAGAAATGGCTGCTCGCGCAGGACGAATTCAAGCCCGAGAACGCCGCTAAAACCGCCGGTATCGATGTCAAGAAGATACGCACCGCGGCGGAATGGATGGCCAAGCCCAACGGCAAGAAGCGGCCCAAGACTTCGATCATGATCGAGAAGGGTCTCTACTGGTCCAACAACACCGGCAATACACAGGCGGTCTCCGCGCTCGGCATCATCGTCGGTGCCGGTGGACGTCCGGGCCAGATGATCGGCCGCGCCGGCGGCCATCAGCGCGGCGGCCAGCGCGGCGGCAAATATCCGCGCAATAAATCCCCGATGAAGGTTCCGGGTCGCCGCCGGCGGGCGCTCGACACCGATACCTGGCTGATTTCAGGTCATACCCGGTTCGCCCACGTGATCGGCACAACGTGGATTCAGTCGATGTGCGGCTCGCAGCAGATCGCCAAACGGTTTCATGAACTTGTGATCGCCAATCCGCATCAGGTTCGCTCCTACGCCAAACAAGATATCATCGACACTCTGAAGAAGCGGGCGGACTCCGGCGGCATGGTGGTGGTCAACCAGGAGATCTATCTGGTCGATCCGATCGGTGCGCGCTATGCGGATATCGTCTTCCCCGCCGCCACATGGGGCGAAGACACCTTCATGCGCGCCAATGGCGAGCGGCGGCTGCGGCTCTACAACAAATTCTACGATCCGCCGGGCGAGGCCAAACCGGATTGGTGGATCATTGCCCAGCTTGCCAAGCGAATGGGTTTCGACGGTTTCAACTGGAGCAATTCCAACGATGTCGCGGAGGAATCTTCCCGCTTCTCGCGCGGCAGCCGCAAGGACTTCCACATGATCAAGGTCGCCGCCCACCGCGAGGGCAAGACCCTGCATCAGAAGCTCGGCGAGTTCGGCACCAACGGTATCCAGGGTCCGGTGTTCATGAAGGAGGATGGTTCGCTGGAGGGAACCAAACGCCTGCACGACACCACGCGCGAGCTTTCCGGCACCGGGCCGGCCGGCGCCAACATGTTCAACAAGAAGCTGACCCATTTCAACAGTCAGACGGGCAAATGCAACATCCAGAAGTCGCCCTGGTCGTTATTCTCGGATTACTGGGAATGGATGAAGCCAAAGGGCGACGAACTGTGGTGCTCCTCGGGCCGGACCAACGAGCGTTGGCAATCCGGATTCGATGATCGCAGACGGCCCTATATCGTCCAGCGCTGGCCTGAAAACTATGTCGAGATTCATCCCGACGACGCCAAGAAACGCGGCATCGAAAGCGGCGACATGGTGATGGTGTTTTCAGACCGGGTGCCGAGCCTGAAGGAAACCGTGCTTGGCATCGAAGGTTCCGATTACACATTCACGGGCCAGATGAAGAAGGGCAATGTCGAATTGACCCGCGCTGCCGTCACCGGTGTGGCCATGGTCACGCGGCATATCAAGAAGGGAGTCGTCTATATGGACTTCCTGCACACGTCGCAGCCCGCCAACGCGCTCGAGGGCCGTGTCGTCGACTGGATCAGCGGCAACTACAACTACAAGATGGGTGTCGCCCGGTTGAAGAAGATCGGGGTCTCGCCCTACAAAAAGAGCTTCCGTTCGATGTCGTTCGCGCCCAGAGACATTACGTGATTAACGGTTCTCTCTCCGTTTCGGCGGCGCAGCAGAGGGTCATTTTCCCCTGTTGCACCGCCGCGGTGTGATAGCCAAGAGGAATAGATGCGTTATGACGTCATGCATGACTTGATTTATGGCGTTATATCAAAGACTTATGGTTATGCGGACCGCAGTCCATTGCGTGCTTTTTCGATTTGATCGTGGTCAAGGGCAGGGCCGGACAGAAATGCGTGCAAATGGCATTGTCAAGAAGTCACCCAGGAAATACCGATGAACCGGATTGGAGCGCAATTTGATCGGGACGGGACGGCCCACAATGCGCCAACTCCAACCGATCGCGCCGCCGCGGCGCTGTGCAAAGTGCTGGGCAGTGACGTTGACGTGCATCGTTGTGCCGCGGCTCAGGCGCTTGGACAAATGGGCCATCCGGCGAGTGTCGATGCGCTGATCGCCGCGCTCGTCGATGATGACGAAGACGTGCGCGCCGACGCCGCCGGCGGGCTCTCCCGCCGCCCTGATCCGCGCGCAGCCAAGCCGTTGCTGGATAGCCTGCTGGGCGATCCCTGCATTGAGGTCAAGCTCGCGGCCATTGAAGCGCTCGGCCGATTGCGCGACGCTGCTGCCCTTCCTTGGCTGATGCGCCTGGTGCGAGGCCGGGATGAAGAGATTGTATGGGACGAGAATGAATTTCACGCCAGCGGCTGGGATGACTGGACCGATATCCAGCTCAAGGCTATCGAAGCCCTTGCCGAGATCGGCGCTCCTGACGCCGTTGGCGACATAGTCGCGGCGCTTCAGGACGAGTTTGGTCAAAATTTGATCGAGGTAGGTTTCGGGGCGTTGGCACGGCTCGGCGAACCCGGCCTGTCGGCGCTTGCGGGTTTCCTTGAAGATGACGACGATGACCGCCGCCGGCACGCCGCCGCCGTGCTTGCGAAACTCAATGGCGCTGTGACCGGTTCGGAAATCACGCAGGACGCCGAGGAGCGTTCTGAAGAGGCCCTCTCCGAGGAAGAATTCGAAGCGGAAGCAGCGCGGCTCGGCGATGTGCAGCAACCGCTTCATGCGCGTCTGGAAGCGATCGGCAGGTTGGCCGCCCACGGTGGCGAGGAGGCGGTGGCGGCGCTTGCCAGCATATTGGGCGATGCCGACAGGCAAATCCGGCTGACGGCCATGACGGCGCTGGTGCGCCTCTCCACGACGCTGGATATTTGGCCCAACGCGGCGGGCGAGGCTCTGCTGGCCGCTCTCAGGGGCGAATTGGTGAGCGCGCCGGAACCTGAGCCTGTAATCGAGCCGGAAAAATCGGAAGCGGAGGAGCAGGACGAGCCGCCGGAGTCAGATCCGGACCCCGAATCCACAAGCCCCACATCGACCTTGAGCGCGATGCTGAGCGGTCACTCCGAAGCCGCCCAGGTGATGGAGGAGCCGGAGCGAGGGGTCGAGTTAACCCGCCTGGACATGGAGCGTTTGGCGCTTGCCGTGCGAAAGAAGGGCAAACGCGTGGTGCCGGTAACGCCGACTATCGCCCCGCATCATGACGTGCCGCGTTTCGCCGCTCGCCTCTTGGGTGACCTTCCTCACGGTGAAGTCGCTGTCGAACTGGCCAAGGCGCTTTCGGAGAATGATGGAGAAAAGCGGCTTGCGGCCGCCGATTCCCTGGGCCGTATCGGCCAGCAGCTCGGACTGCTTCCAGGCGAGGCGGTCGAGGCGCTATTGGACGCACTGCTGAACACGGACCGCGATTTGCGCCTGCTCGCCGTGCGCGCGTTGGGAAATTCCGGAGACGCAGCGGTCGCCAAACGGCTCATTCGCTGTCTGCGGGACGGCGACAGTTTCATACGCACCGAAGCCGTACGAGGCCTGGCACAGCTGGAGGCTGTTGGTCCGGAGATTGAGCGGCGGCTCGATGATCCCGAACCGGCTGTGCGTCTCGCCGCGGCGGAAGCCATTGCCGGGGCACAGGGCCGGGATTCGCTCGACACTCTCATCGATTTCACTTTCGCTTTTGAGGGCTACCACCGCCGCCAGACAGCACGTTTGTTGCGCGACCTTGACGCCGGCCCGGCGAGCGACCGCTTTGTCGCCGTGCTCAATGATCAGGAACAGCAGCCTGTCTGGCAGGTGGCGATCGAGGCTCTGGAGGAGATTCACCGCGCCAGCCCGGATGAACATGGCCTGGCGCAGGACAACGGACAATCGGTGTGAAGGAGGTGACCCCATGAGTATCGGCAAATATCTGACTACATTGGCGGCGAGCATTCTGTTGGTCGCGGTCGGCGTTGTATCCGCCGAGGCGGCGAAGGCGAAATATAAAGAAACCGACGTCAGCAACGGCGGCAAGGTCACCGGCAAGGTCAACTTTGACGGCGCGCTGCCTGACGATGCGGTTGAGAAGATCCTGATCACCAAGAACCCGGAAGTGTGCGGAACCGGCGAGCGCGAGGTCGTCTGGGTCGATGTCAAGGACGGTGCGCTGCGCGGCACCTTCGTATTCATCGACAAGATCAAGGAAGGCAAAAAATGGAGCAAGCCCGAGTTCGGCAACTATATGGTCGATCAGAAGGGATGCCGTTTCCGCCCCTGGGCGCAGGTCGTTCGGCCGGGTCCGGTCATCATCCGAAACAGTGACCCGGGCGTTCTGCATAACATCAATGCCCGCGAATTGATCGGCGTCGAAAAGGGGCGGGTTGTGAGGAAGACCCTGTTCAACTTCGGGCAGCCCGATCCAGGCGATATCACTGAAGCAATCAAGACCCGGCGTTCGCATTATATCGGCATCAATTGCGAGGCGCACAACTTCATGTTCGGCTTCCTGATGGCTCCGGTGCACCCTTACGCAGTGGTGGTCGGCGAGGATGGCTCCTTCACCCTCGATAACGTTCCCGCGGGCGAATACACGGTGAAGGCCTGGCACCCGAGATTCGGTGTCAAAAAGGCAAAAGTAACCGTGCCCGCCGGTGGCGCGGTGGAGGCCAGTTTCACCTTTGCCAAATAGCGGAACGGGCGGAGCGCGAAAAAGGAGGGGAGGGGCGCCTTGAACACCCAGCTGAGCCGGAAAACCAGGCTTGTTTTGCCGCTTGTTGCCGGGCTGTTCCTCGTCTTGGCTGTAGCTCCCGCACTTGCGCTGGAGGCAAACGAGTATCGCCAGTTCATGGGGCTCGATTCACGCAAGGTGATCTGGTTCCTCGCCCAGATGCACCTGTTCTTCGCGGCCTTCGTGCTGGGCGTGCCGCTGTTTGCGGTGATTATCGAGATCGTTGGCTGGCGCAATGGCGAGGCACGGTTCGACAAGCTGGCCTATGAGTTCACCAGCCTGCTCAGCGTGGCCTATGCAACGACGGCTGCGTTTGGTGGCCTGCTCGCCTTCGCGCTGTTCACGCTCTACCCGACATTCATGGGCTACATGGCGGGCATTTTCAAAGATGTCATGTTCTTCTACGCCTTGCTGTTCTTCGCCGAGACCTTCCTTCTCTACCTCTATTATTATGGCTGGAACTGGCTGAGCGGCGCCAAGCCATTCAACATGACCACCCGGCGTATTTTTCAGGTGCTCGGCGCCGCCATCGTCGCTATCGGGCTGTTGTTCCTGTTCGGGATTGTCGGTCCCGACATGCGCGGCGACACGCGCGTTTTCATTGCCGTGCTCTATATTTTGCCGCTGGGCGCCGGCCTGCTGATCATTCGCGACCCGAAAAGTTCGCACATCATGATCGGCATTTTGCTGAATATCGTCGGCACGGCAATCATGCAGCTGGCGAACAGCTGGGCCGGGTTCATGATGAGTCCGGCCGGCGTCGACGCAGAGGGAGTGCTGACCGGATCATTGTGGCAGGCGTTCGAGAATATCCTCGCCACGCCAATCGCCATCCACCGGATGCTCGGCAATCTCGCCTTTGGCGGGCTGGTCGCCGGCTCCTATGCGGCGGTGCGCTTTATCGGCGCCAAGACGCAGGAAGAGAAGGCCCATTACGACTGGATGGGCTATATCGCCAACTTCGTTGCGATCTTTGCCCTCATACCGCTGCCCTTCGCCGGTTATTATCTCGGCCGGGAGGTCTATTCCACCAGCGCCATCATGGGCAACAACATGATGGGCGGCGACTTTTCCTGGACCTTTATCATCCAGGCGATGCTGGTCGGCTCGCTGTTCCTGATCTCAAACTATTATTTATGGAGCGGGATGACGCGCATCCCCGGCGCCGAGCGATATTATAAATTCATCAAATTTATCCTTGGCGCGATCGTCATCTCCTTCGCGATCTGGCTGACGCCGCACAACCTGCCGCTGACAGGCGCGGAGGTCGGCCAGATGGGCGGCACCCAATATCATCCGACGCTCAAATTTCTCGGGCTGATGCCGGCCAAGAATGCCGTTATCAACCTGATTATCCTCTCGACCTTTTTCAGCTTCCTGCTGTATCGCCGGGGCAACAAGAAAGACGTTGTCTCCATCGCCGCGCAGGGCAACTTGCCGCGGATCGTTATCGCGCTTGCGGGGCTTGCGGCGATAGCCATTGTCGGACAATACGCGGCTGCGCTGCTGACCATGGATCCGGCGACGCTCGATCTGCCGGCGGACCGGGCGGAGTATTTCCGTACCGTGGGTTATCTGCTGGTGTTCAACTGCGTGGTTGCGCTCGCCGCGGTCGTTTTGGCGCTCACCGACCGGGGCAAGCTCGCCCAGGGTCTGTATCTGGCGGTTACGGCATTCAATGTCGCGATTTTCCTCGGCGTCTACGGTTTTGTCGTCATGGAGCGGGCCTCACCGTTCCTGCGCAATGTCGCCGTCGCCCAGTTCCTGCAACTTATCGCCTGCCTGATCCTGGTCACCGCGATCGACTTGTTCCTGTTCCGCGGCGCGAAGGAAATCGGCACCTTGAAGTGGGGCAAGATGACGGTGCGCAGCCAGTTCGCGCTGCTGGCGCTGACCTTTATCATCACCATGAATATGGGCCTGATGGGCTTCATCCGCTCCGGCCTTCGCGGTGACTGGCACATTTACGGTGTGATGCGCGACACGTCTGAATGGGCCTACACACCAAGCAATTACACCATGACGCAGATGGTCGGATTTGCCGTTCTGGTCTTCATGATCGGTGTCGCCTTCATGTTCTGGCTTGGCAGCATCGCCAGCCAGAAGAGCAAACAGGAAGGGGCGGGCTAATGTCGGATTCCGTCATCAAGGCCGGCATCTTCCTTCTCGTTCTGCTGGGCGCATTCCTGTGGATCGGCCGGTCGATCACCAACCTTACAGGCGGCGAGAAAACAGTCAGCGCGGCGGTTGAGATCAATCCTGAAGGCGGCGAGGCGATCTACTGGGGCAAGGGCCGCTGTTTCACCTGTCACAGCGTCGGCGACCGCGGCAGCGCCGTGCGCGGACCCAACCACGGCCAGTTCGGCGAGCGTTTCGCGCTGCCGATGGGCGCGCGCGCGGTTGAGCGGGCCAAGGAACGCAGCAAAAAGACCGGCGAGACGTTTACGGCAGTCGATTATCTGATCGAGAGCCTGTCGAACCCGGGCGCCTATGTCGTGGAAGGGTACAAAAACGAAATGGCGGTCGTCTTCGCGCCCCCCATATCGCTCAATCTCGACGAGATCAAAGCGGTTGTCACCTATCTGCAGATTCAGGGCGGTGAACTCGACATGGAAGCGATCGACAGCAATCCGAGCGATGTTACGAAGAAATTCTACGCCAAGATCGCCGCCGCCCAGGCCGCCGGCGGCGGCGATCCGGACCTCGGGGCGGAGGTCTTCGCCGACAATTGCTCCGAATGTCATGCCCTGAACGGGGAAGGCGGCGAGGTCGGTCCGGATCTCACGGGAATCGCCGCCAAGGGCCTCAAATATATCGACAAGTCGATCCGCAGTCCGGCGTCCAAGATCGTCGCCGGATTCGAGGTCTCGGAGGTCATCAAGAAGGATGGCCGCAAGATCACCGGCATCAAGACACGCGATGAGGTCGGCGAGATCGACATTACCAAGGCCGACGGCGATGTCGTGACCATCGCCCGTGTCGATATCAAGAAAATCACCGAAGACAAGACCAAGACGCTTATGCCCGCCGATCTGATCGAGGCGCTTACGGTCAAGGATTTTCAGGACGTTTTGTCCTTCCTGATCCTGCAGAAGCAGAAGGTGGCCGAAAAATGAGCAAGCGCACCGGAAAGTTCAGAATCAATCGCTTCTGGTCGGTCGTTGCGACCCTCATTGTCATCTACGCGTTGATCAAGTGGGGCATTCCGGCCGCGTCGCGCGAAATCACGGGTCTGCCCTTCCCGCTGCCGGTGCCGGGCACCTTGATCTTCATGTATATGGTCCTGACGCTCATTACCCTGTTCATGTTCGTCACTTTTTCCAATGATTACATGGAGGAATTCCTCGGTCCCATCAAAGGCCTGCTGTCGGCGCGTTACGGTAAGCTGCCGCGTCTGCTTGTGCTGCTCGCGGTGCCGCTGATTGCCGGCTGGCAAGTGTATGAGGCGACGGTGCCGAAGATAGAATTGCCCTCATCGCTGCGCATCCAGCATCCTTCCTCAAACTTCCCGAGAAAGTTCGAGGCGATGAAGAGCCCCATCGCCAATCCGCCCGACACCGCCATCGAGGCATTCATTGAGCAGGCCAAGGCCGGCGAAGTGGAGCTGATTGCCCAGGTCCAGCCCGATGTCGAGCGCTGGATGGAAGAGACCGATCCCGAACATATGCTGGATTTCATCGCGACCGCGCCGATGAAGAAGTTCCTTGCCGAGCTCAAGGGCGGCACGGTTTCGAAGGAAACAGCCAAGGCGGCGCTGCTGGAGAAATATCTGTTCGAGGGCCGGGCCCTTTACGCCATGAACTGCCGGGCGTGCCACGGCGATAGCGTTTCGGGAGACGGGCCGATGGCTGACGGCTTCAAGCTGAGGCCCATCAACTTTACCGATAACGGGACGATCGAGACGATTGTCGAGGGTTACACCTTCTGGCGCGTCGCGAATGGCGGCCCGGGCCTGCCGACAGAGGCGACGCCGTGGGATTCGGCCATGCCCGAATGGAAGCTAAGTCTGACGGAAGAGGAGCGCTGGAAGATTATTTTCGCCGAATATGATCTGGCGGAGAAGACGCCGCGCATCCCGGAGGGCCACTGATGTCGGTTAGGGCAATGGGGTATGGATACCTCCCGACGCAACTGGCTTCGCGCCTGGCCCTTGCCTGTATGGCGGCGGTCTTGCTCGCCGTTACAAGTTTGGCAGCGCAGGCGGCGGACAAGCCGAGCGGGCCAAGACCCGAGACGACGCCTGAACTGCTGTCGGAGGGGCAGAGCGTTTACTTCCGCCGTTGCAGCTTTTGCCATGGCCTGCTCGGCGATGGCGAGGGGCCAGCGGCGGAATATCTTGATCCCAGACCGCGCGACTTCACCCTTGGCACGTTCAAGTTCCGCACTACCCAGAGCGGCGAGTTGCCGACCGACGAGGATCTGTTCCGCACTATCTCCCGGGGCTTGCCGGGGACTGGAATGCAGGCCTTCGACGCCGCCTTGATCAAGAACGGCCTCACCGAGCAGGAACGCTGGGCGGTGATCGCCTATATCAAGACATTCGCCCAGGAGTTCGAGGACCCTGACCTCGATCCCGTCAAAACCGGAAAGCTGGTGAAGCTGCCGGACGCCCGCGCGCCCTTCAACGCCGATACGGTCGCCAAGGGCAAAGAAGTGTTCAAGAAGGCCAAGTGCTGGAGCTGTCACGGCATGCTTGGCCGCGGCGACGGTAACAAGGAATTCCGCAAGGACGATTGGGGCTTTACGATCCGCATCCGCAACGTCACGCACGCCTGGAAAATCAAGGCCGGGGCGGAGGTCGAGGATATCTATATGCGCTTCTCGACCGGCATCAACGGCACGCCGATGCCCTCCTTCGTCAAGTCGCTGAGCGAGGAGGACCGCTGGTACCTGGCCAACTATATCAAGTCGCTGCAGCACAAGCTCACCGAGCATCAGGTGCTGCGCGCGCTGCACGTCGACGGCGGTGTGCCCGACGCTCCCGACGCAAATGCCTGGGCGGGGGCCGAGCCAATGGATGTGCGGCTCACCGGGCAGGTAATCGCTGCGCCGCGCTGGCAGAATCCATCGATCGAGATGGCGACGCTGCGCGCCGTCCATAACGACAAGGAGATCGCTTTCCTTCTGGAATGGGATGACCCGTTCAAGGACATTGTCCACAAGCAGGACGAGGCGTTCGACCCCAAGGAAATCCGCAAGGTGGGCGCTTTGAGCTCATATGTGGCGTCCGACGGCATGGTGACGCGGAAGCTGGAGGTGTTTCCCGACTCGATTGCGCTTCAGTTCCCGGTCAAACCGCCGAACGGCACCAAGAAACCGCACTTCTTCCGTGGAAACTCCTCGGATCCGGTACAGCTCTGGGTCTGGAAGGCTGATCTCGAAGGTCAGGGCATGAGGCCGGTTGCGGAAGCGATTGCGCGCGGCTGGCGGCAGCCGCCCCGGCCTCAGGCGGAGGACAAGCAGCAGGTTTCGGCAAAGGCTTCGTGGGATCAGGGCCGCTGGAGCCTGGTGATCAAGCGTCCGCTCACAACCCCGGACAAGAGCGATGTGCAGTTCGCCGCCGGGCAGTTCATTCCCATGGCGCTGAATGCTTGGGACGGCTCCAACGGCGAGCACGGACTGATCATGAGCCTTTCGACCTGGCACTATTTGTTTATCGAGGCGCCGACACCAATGCGCGTCTACATCTACACGCTGCTTGCGGTGCTGGTGGTCGGCGCATTCGGCGTCTGGCTGGCGCGCAGGGTGGAACGCGAGGCCGGGAAGGCATGATTTGTCCGGCAACGAAACATCGAGGAGACGAGATGACGAAAATAATGGTGAAGGGCTTGCTGGCGGCTGGCTTGGTTGCCGGCGCGGCAGCGCCGGGGCTGGCTGACGCCGCCGCCGGAAAGGCGGCGTTCGAGGCGGCGAATTGCGCTGAAT
>JAJFHO010000123.1 GCA_021775575.1 Hyphomicrobiales bacterium | reverse complement strand
GATTTTGGAAATTGGTGAGCCAGCTTGAGCAGGCCGCGAACTGTCCCAATAATACGGCGCAACTGGACCTACACGCTGTGCTGGTTGCGGGGTTATCGGTACGGGCCAAGTCTGGCCGGCAAACAATGGTTCGACAGTCGGTGTCCGGACCTGCACGCATCACGGGGTAGCTTTCACGGGCAACCAAGCATTCACGGCTGATCCGTCGCTGCCGGATAGGGGTGGAAATAATATCGAGGACTATGACCGAATATGAGTCTACCCTTACCAAAATGGGGTTGTTCAAATAGAAAAAACAAGTTGGCGTAAGGGTCGGGGGGAACCATGCCTTCTGGAAATGACGGTTCATTTCTCCAGTTCAAGAATGTGAAGAAGAGCTACGACCAGAAAACGCTGGTTGTCAAAGACTTCAATCTCGATGTCGTAAAGGGTGAATTCATAACGCTGCTGGGCCCGTCAGGGTCCGGCAAGACGACCGTGTTGATGATGCTGGCGGGTTTTGAAAGCATCACCAGCGGCGATATCACGATTGAGGGCGAGTCGATCAAGCAGACCGCCCCCTACCGCAGAAATATCGGCATGGTGTTTCAGAGTTATGCCCTGTTCCCGCATTTGACCGTTGCTGAAAACCTCGCCTATCCGCTGTCGGTGCGCAAAATCGCCAAGAGCGATATCAAGTCCAAGGTTGGCGACTATCTCAGGCTCATTGAGCTGGATGCCTTCGGAGACCGCTATCCGGGCCAATTATCGGGCGGGCAAAGACAGCGCGTGGCCCTTGCGCGGGCGCTGATTTATGAGCCGCGTCTGGTGTTGATGGATGAACCATTAGGGGCATTGGACAAAAAGCTGCGCGAGCAGATGCAGTTCGAGATTTCGACCCTTCACAGCCGCCTTGGCTTCACGGTTATCTATGTGACGCACGACCAGACCGAAGCGCTGACGATGTCGAGCCGGATCGCGGTCTTCAACAATGGCGTGGTGCAGCAATGCGCTCGGCCCGACGATCTTTATGAGCGGCCAAGAAATGCCTTCGTCGCCGATTTCATAGGCGAAAATAATTTCGCCGGCGGGAAGGTTTCGGCGCTCAAGAAGGAGACCGCGCGTATCAAGGTTTCCGGCGGAGAGACGATCGAGGCGCGGAACGCGGATCTTGAGGCTGAGCAAAAGGACTGCGTTATTTCAATACGGCCCGAGAAGATTTTCATTCAGCCGACATCCCATGCTTATGACAATGAAATAACGGCGAAATTTATTGCCCGCTATTATGTCGGCGATTTCATTCGCTATAATTTCAGATTGCCCGACGGCGCCGAAATAACGGTCAAGGTCCTCAATGATCTGGCGGCACCCGAATTTTCGCCCGACCAGGATGCCAAGCTTGTCTGGTTGACCAAGGATTGCTTCGCCTTCAAGAGCGAACACCCCTAACGCTGTTTAAAAGTTCCCCCTCGACTAAGAGGATAACCCTGGAGGAAACCATGAAGTATCTGAAACAGTTACGGAACGCGATACTCGGCTCGGCCGCGTTGCTGATCGGTGCGACTGGGCCGCTTGCCGCTGAAGAGAGCCTGACAGCTGTCTCCTTCGGGGGGGCTTATGGCGCGGCACAAAAGAAGCACATGATCGACCCCTATATGGCGAAATCAGGCAAGAAGGTCCTGTTCGAGGACTATAAGGGCGGCATTGCCGAGATAAAGGCTCAGGTCACAGCCGGCAACATCCTTTGGGACGTCGTCGATATCGAGGTTATCGATCTGGAGCGCGCCTGTTCAGAAGGCCTCCTGGAGGTTATCCCGCGTGACATCCTGCCCGCCGGAGATGACGGCGTTGCGGCAATGAAGGATTTCATTCCCTCCGCGCTGGCCAATGAATGCGGTGTTGGCGTGATCGTGTGGACCATCATCTACGCCTATAACGACAAGACGATCGGCGCCAATCGGCCGGGCACGATCGGTGATTTCTTCGATACCAAGAAATTCCCCGGCAAGCGCGCCATGCGCAAACGCCCGCAGGTCAATCTGGAATGGGCTCTGCTCGCCGACGGCGTGGCGCCTGGCGATGTCTATAAGGTGCTTGGAACCAAAGAAGGCCAAGCTCGCGCATTCGCCAAATTGGACACCATCAAGAAAGATATTGTCTGGTTCGACAGCTGGTCGCAGGCGCCGCAGCTGCTGAATGACGGCGGTGCGGTCATGGTCCAGTCCGCCAACGGGCGTATTTTCGACGCCATCAAGAAAGACAAGAAGCCTTTCACAATGGTCTGGCACAGCCACATCTACGACCTCGATGTTTGGGCCGTTGTAAAGGGTACGAAAAAGAAGAAGCAGGCCTTTGAATTTATTGCCTTTGCGACAAGCACAAAACCGCTGGCCGGCATGCCCGACGTTGCCTATGGCCCGACACGCCAATCGTCCAACAAACTGGTCGATCCCGCTGTTGTGCCGAACTTGCCGACCTCGCATCTCGACAAAGGCATTAAGGCGGACGGTATTTTCTGGGCCGATTTCGGCGAGTCTCTCGGCGAAAAATTCAATGAGTGGCTGCTGAAATAGCACACACATCAAGCTGCCCGGAAAGGTTGGCTTTCCGGGCAGCCCGTTTGCGGCGGAATAGCTGTTTGCGTGAGCCGCCAGAGTTTCTGGTCGCCAGAGTTTTTGGTTGATTGACCGATAGCAGCAAGAGAAGCACGGCTTGTCATGGCACAAGACCCGATAGCCCTTACAAGGGAAGAGGCGGCATCCGCGCGCCGCGAGCTGTGGCGGCGCAAATTTATGGCATTCGCCTTTGTCTCGCCTTTGCTGTTGTTCCTGGTCTTCGCCTTTATCGCGCCGATCAGCACGATGCTCTACCGCAGCTTCTATCATCCGACGGTCGCCGCTCTCATTCCGCAGACGCTTGCGGCGATGGAGAGCTGGGAGGGGAAATCGGTACCTGGCGACGATGTATTCACGACATTCGCCGGCGAGTTGAAGCAACTGGCCAAAAAGCGCCTGTCAGGCCGATTGGCCGAGGAGTTGAACCGGGTCAGGCCGGGCTTGTCGAGTGCTGTCAAGTCGTCTGCGCGCAAGATGCGCCGTGCCGACGATGCTCTCCTGAAGAAAGAGGGGCCTGAGTTGCTGAGGAAGGCCAACCAGGTGTGGGCCGAGAATTCCACCTGGCGTGCGGTCCGGCAAGCGGGCCAGATCTTTACCGCGTCCAACTATTTGACCGCGCTCGATCTCGAGTTTGGCGAGGACGGCTCTATTCAAGGCCGTGAAGCCTCGAAAATATACGTGGCGCTCTATACAAAGACCCTGCGCATTGCGCTGACGATAACCGTGCTGACGCTGCTCCTGGGGTATCCGCTCGCCTATTACCTGGCGAACGCCCCGTCGCGTCAGGCCAACGCCTTGATGCTGCTGGTGCTGCTGCCGTTCTGGACGTCGCTGCTCGTGCGCACGACGGCATGGATCGCATTGCTGCAAACCAACGGCGTCGTGAATTCGACCCTGATATGGACCGGCCTTATCAACGCGCCGCTGGAGTTGCTCTACACCCAGTTTTCGACCGTTATTGCGATGACGCATATATTGCTGCCTTTCATGATCCTGCCGCTCTACTCGGTCATGAAAGGTATCGATCCGAGCTATCTGCGCGCCGCTTTGTCCATGGGCAGCAAGCCGGTACCGGCCTTTGTCCGCATCTATCTGCCGATGTCGCTGCCTGGCTTGAGCGCCGGTGCCTTGCTCGTTTTCATTATTTCCGTCGGCTATTACATCACCCCCGCGCTGGTGGGTGGCACCGACGGCCAGATGATTTCCAACATCATCGCTTTTCACATGCAGCAGTCCAACAATTGGGAGCTTGCCGCCGCTCTCGGGTCGTTGCTGCTGGTCATCATCGTCGCGCTTTACTGGACTTATGATCGTCTGGTCGGCGCTGGAAACATCAAGCTGGGATAGGGGCCGTGAGCGAATTCCCGCACTATTTTTCGATCTGGGACAAGGCCGGGCACTATGCCCTGAGATGGTGCGCCTGGGGGGTGCTGTTCTTCCTGATGCTGCCAATCCTGGTGATCATCCCGTTGTCGTTCAATGTGGAGCCCTATTTCACCTTTACCGACGGCATGTTGCGCCTGGACCCGGAGGCTTACTCGCTGCGCTGGTACGGGGAAATCTTCTCCGATGACAAATGGATCCTGGCGATCCAGAACAGCTTTTTCATCGGTATATTCGCCGCCCTCGTCGCCACCCTGATCGGCACGGTTGCGGCGGTCGGTCTGTCGCGGGCCGAAATGCCGTTCAAGCGCCTGATTACCGCGTTTCTCCTCTCTCCCATGATCGTTCCGCTGATCATTATCGCGGCGGGCATGTTTTTCTTCTACACAAGGTTCAACCTGGTCGGCAGCTATCTGGGCCTGATCATTGCCCACGCGACCCTTGGAACGCCCTTCGTCATCATCACGGTTACCGCCGCGCTTACGGGGTTTGACCACTCATTATACAATGCCGCCATCAGCGCCGGCGCCGCACCCGTCAAAGCCTTCTGGGATATTGTAGTGCCACTGATCCGCCCGGGCGTGATTTCCGGCGGTCTGTTTGCCTTCGTGACATCTTTTGACGAGGTTGTTCTGGTGCTGTTTCTCGCAGGGCCCAGTCAGAGAACTATCCCGAAGCAGATGTTTTCCGGTCTGCGCGAACAGATAAACCCCACAATCCTTGCGGTCGCGACAATGTTGATCGCGGTTTCCGTCGCCTTTCTCATGACACTGGAATTTCTGCGCCGCCGCGGAGAGCGCATACGAAGCGGCCAAATAGACTGACCGTCACGCCGCCGGATGATAGGCCTTCGCGCATGCAACGACACTTAAGATGACTTCGCTATCTATTTGGGGCAAAGCGGACATCTCGTGATCGTCCACCAGAGCCCCACCTGGCGTTCCTGACATTCGGCAATCTGCGCCGGTCACAGTGTCATCGACGTTCTCACAACAGACAGATCATCGCTGTCGTGGCTTATTTCGAAACCGAGTTTGTCGCAAAGCCGTAGCATCTTGCGGTTGTCGCGCAGAACGTCACCGAAAACTTCGCGGATGCCGCGAGCTTTGGCGTAGGCGAGTATCTTTTTTAGAAGCGTCGTGCCAAGACCCATGCCGTTCATGTCGTGACGGACGATCAGGGCATATTCTGCTTTCTCGTTGTTGGGGTCGGCAGCAATGCGCGCCACACCGAAAATCTCGGTTTTTCCAGGCGCGCCAACTTCGGTAAGGATCAGCGCCATCTCGCGGTCATAGTTGATCTGACTAAGCCGGGCAGCCAGCAGATGGTCGAGCGTTTTCATCGGAACGAAGAACCGCAATTTCACCTCATCCGGCGTCAACTTGGCGAAACCGGTCCGCAAGCAAGGCTCGTCCTCGCCCCGGATCGGCCGCAGTAGAAGCGTTCGCCCGTCTCCAAGCTCGATCGTCTCTTCAAGCTCCTTCGGATAGGGTTTGATGGCCAGCCGGCGATGCGGGTGGCCATCATACGGCGCTATCACGATGCGCGCATCGAGAGCCACGACGCCTTGCTGATCGACCAGCAGGGGGTTGATATCCAATTCCTTGATTTCGCCGATGTCGACGACAAGTTGCGAAACTTTGATCAAGGTCAGTTCCAGCGCATCCATATGGACTGCCGGTCTGTCACGAAAGCCGCGAAGAAGCTTGTGGATGCGCGTGGATGAGATCATCTCGCGCGCCAGGTGCAAATTGAGCGGCGGCAGGGCGAGGATCGTATCGTCCAGAAGCTCAACCGCGACGCCGCCCTGGCCAAACAGGATTGTCGGACCAAATTGGGCGTCCTCATTCATGCCGACAATCAGTTCGTAGGCGCCGGGGCGTGTGATCATTTCCTGAATGACGAAGCCGTCAATCCGGGCATCGGGTGCCGCTTCCCGCACGCGTTCGAGCATTGTGGCGGCGGCCGCCTCGACCTCGTCCGGCGTTTCCAGCCCCAGCGCAACACCGCCGACATCCGATTTGTGCGTAATCTCCCGCGACAGGATCTTGAGCACCACGGGGCCTGTGAACCGGGAAGCGGCATCGCGGGCCTTGGACGGAGAGGAAACAACCTGCGTCTTTGTGGTCGGGATCGTGTAACTCTCGAGGACCTCTTTCGCCTCCGGCTCGGTGAGCAGATTCCGGCCCTCGTCCATGACCTTTTGCATGATTGTCCTGGCCCGCGCCGTATCCGGCTCAAATTCCACTGGAATAGAGGCCGGTGTCTCCATAAGCGAAGTCTGACTTCGCCGGTAATTGACCAGGTGCATGAAGGCGCGCACGGCATCGTGCGGCGTGTCGTATGTCGGAATCCG
Source organism: Hyphomicrobiales bacterium (assembly GCA_021775575.1). Lineage (GTDB taxonomy): Bacteria > Pseudomonadota > Alphaproteobacteria > Rhizobiales > Methyloligellaceae > JAJFHO01. Next base: position 631 of record JAJFHO010000123.1, on the reverse strand, counting down.
GTGCTCGGAGAACAGTTGGCGCGCATCCTCGGCGGAAACGCCACCCAACCAGTTTGTCAGAACGGGCACATGATCATTGGCCGCGGCGGTTCTGATGACCGCTTCGGCTGCCGCCGTACCGGACGCCATTGCGGTGGGGCAGCTAAGGACGAGCACAGCATCCGTATTCTTGTCTTCAAGCAGCGCTTTGAGGCTGTCCTCATAGCGCTCGCTCGGCGCGTCGCCAATGATGTCCACCGGGTTGCCGTGTGACCAGTTTGGGGGCAATACCTTGTCCAGCGCCGCGAGCGTCTCCGGCTGCAGCTCTGCCAACCGGCCGCCTTTTTCGGCGACCGAATCCGTCGCCAGCACGCCGGCGCCGCCGCCATTGGTCAGAATGGCGAGGCGGTCACCTTTGGGCACGTTGATTTTGCTTAAGGTCTCTGCTGCATCGAACAGCTCATCGAGCGTTGACACACGAAGGATGCCCGCCCTCCGGAAAGCCGCCTCATAGACCACGTCGGAGCCGGCCAGCGAACCGGTATGCGATGCGGCCGCCTTGGCTCCGGCGGCGGACCGGCCGACCTTGACAACGATGACGGGCTTGGCGCGGGAGGCCGCCCGGGCCGCCGACATGAATTTGCGGGCATCG
>JAJFHO010000122.1 GCA_021775575.1 Hyphomicrobiales bacterium | reverse complement strand
GAAACAAATCGCCGACTGCCAGTAGGTATGGGTGATCGCCGCCTCGAAAAGAGAGGTGTCGACGCGCTGGCCCTCGCCGGTCTTTTGCTTGTGGGCATAGGCCGCAAGACAGCCCATCGCCCCCAATATCCCGGCCGTGATATCGCTCAGCGGCGCACCGACCTTTACCGGCGGCCTCCCATGCCCTTCGCCGGTGATCGCCATAAGCCCCGACATTCCCTGAGCAATCAAATCGAAGCCACCGCGCTCGGCATAAGGGCCGCTGCGGCCGAACCCGGAAATCTCGCAATAAATGAGCCCCGGGTTAATCTTCTTGAGTTCGTCATAACCCAGGCCCAACTTCTGCATTGTATCGCGTCGGAAATTCTCAATCAGAACATCGGCGTCCTTGATGAGACGCTTCAACGCCTCCTTGCCGCTCTCCTGCTTGAGATCGAGGACCATGCCCCGCTTGTTGCGGTTCATCATCATGAAAGCCGCCGGCTCGCCATTGATGTCGGGCGGCAAGAAACGCCGTGAGTCGTCGCCGCCATTGGCTTTCTCGACCTTGATGACATCGGCGCCGAGATCGGCAAGCATGAGGCCGCAGACCGGGCCAGCCATAATATGCGAGAGTTCGATGACGCGCATGTCCTTCAGCGGCCCTTTTCGCTCATGGATCATCGCTTACTGTCCCGTCCAGTTCGCTTTGCGCTTGGCCAAGAAAGCTTCGAGCCCCTCATGGAAATCATCGCTCCCGTAGCACATGGCAATCAGATCATCGTCGTCGATTTGCGGCTCGGCCGCGCCCATCCTGCAGAACATCTCTTTTGTCGCGCGCAGGGTCAGCGGCGCAAAGGTAGCGATTTCCTGCGCGAGCGCGCGAGCGCGCTCAAACAGCGCGTCCGCGTCGTCGAACAATTCCGAAACCAGGCCAATGGCGAGCGCCTCCTCCGCCTCGATCAGGCGAGACGTCAGGATCAGGTCTTTGGTGCGTGCCGGGCCGAGCACCGCCGACATGTGCCGCAGGCTCGAGATTGACAGGCAATTGCCGAGGGTGCGCGCAATCGGGAATCCGAAGCGTATGTCGCGGGTCGCGAGGCGAATGTCACACAGTCCCGCGATCGCCGCGCCGCCTCCGGTGCAGGCCCCGGTGATCGCCGCAATGATCGGTTTGGGGCAGGCCTCGATATCGGACAAGGCGCCATCGATCTTCTTTTCGTAAGCGAGTCCGTCATCGCCACTCTTGAAATTTCGAAACAGGGATATATCGGTGCCGGCCGCGAAAGCCTTGTCCCCGGCGCCGCGAACAAGGAGCACCTTCGGGTCTTCGTTGCCGGCCGATGTCCGGCATATTTCCGCCAGACGCTCATACATCTCAAAGGTGAGAGCGTTGCGCTTGTCCGGCCGGTTGAGGGTGACCGTCGCAATGGCGCCGTCTCGTTCAAAAAGGATATTTTCCGCACTCATGTAATTTATCCGGGCTATTTGCTGAGAAAGTCCATCGCCGCCTGCACGCCGCCCTTATTGTGGGGCACGCCGGCATTCTGCAATCCCATTTCCACACCCGCGAGGGTGCCCATCAAGGTGAGATCGTTAAAGTCTCCCAGATGGCCTATGCGGAACACCTTGCCGGCCACTTTTGCCAGACCGGTGCCGAGCGACATATCGAATTTGTCGAGCACGACCTGACGCAGCATGTCGGCGTCATGTCCCTCGGGCATCAATATCGCGGTCAGCGAGCTTGAATATTCCCTTGGCTCCTGACACAGCACCTCGAGTCCCCAATGGTTCACCGCGATACGGGTTGCCTCGCCATGCCGGTCATGGCGCGCGAATACATTGTCGAGGCCTTCCTCAAGAAGCATGTCGATGGCTTCGGAGAGGCCGTAGAGCAGATTGGTCGCGGGTGTATAGGGAAAGAAACCATTGCCGTTCGCCCCCAGCATGTCGTCCCAGCTCCAATATGATCCGGGCAGCGTGGAACCTTGCGATGCTTTGAGCGCCTTGTCGCTCAGCGCATTGAAGCCGAGGCCGGGCGGCAGCATCAGCCCCTTCTGCGATCCTCCGACTGTCACGTCGACGCCCCATTCGTCATGGCGGTATTCGATGGAGGCCAGGGATGAAATCGTGTCCACCATAAACAACGCCGGGTGATTCGCCTTGTCGATTGCCTTGCGAATCTCGCCGATGCGCGAGGTACATCCCGTGGAGGTCTCATTGTGAATGACGCAAACGGCCTTGATGTCGTGCGCCTTGTCTTCCGCAAGACGCGCTCCGATTGCTTCCGGATCGGCGGCGCGGCGCCAATCGCCTTCGATGAATTCCGGCTGTAGCCCGAGCTTTTCGGCAATGCCCTTCCAGAGCGTCGCGAAGTGACCGCTTTCATACATCAGCACCTTGTCGCCGGATGACAGTGTGTTGGTGAGCGCCGCCTCCCATGCGCCGGTCCCCGACGACGGGTAAATAATGACCGGTGACGAACACTGGAAAATCTTTTTGACGTCCGCCAGCACCTTCTTGCCGAGCGCGGCGAATTCGGGTCCGCGATGGTCGATCGTCGGCATGTCGATCGCCCGCAGGACTCTGTCGGGCACATTCGTGGGCCCGGGTATCTGAAGAAAATGCCGTCCAGCCGTTCGTGCCATTCAAGCTGCCTCCCTGCCTTAATCGCTATCCTTTCCCTGCCGGTCTCGATAACCATCTTCTCAGCAGGACGGACTGCATCAAACATACGGGTCTATATGGACTTGCGGGATGAATTCCCGCTGGTGTAAAAGTGAATTATGAATTCAATATCCAAAACAGCGGCCGATGGCAAGCTCGCGATGCGCCTGAATCAGGCGATCGAGGGCGAAGTGCTTTTCGACGCCTTCTCGCGCGGCCGCTACAGCACGGATGCCTCATTCTATCAAATTATGCCGCAGGGGATTGTCATCCCCAAAACGGATGCGGACCTGGCTGCAATCGTCGAGATCGCCCGCGAGGAAGGCCTGACCCTGCTGCCGCGCGGCGGCGCAACCTCGCAAAGCGGCCAGTCGGTGGGCGACGCGCTCGTCATCGATTTTGCGAAATATCTGCGCAACGTCACCCACCTCGACGCGGACGCGCGGACCTGCACCGTACAGCCCGGCATCGTGCTCGACGAACTCAACGCGCAGATCAAGCAACATGGCCTCTGGTTCCCTGTCGACGTTTCGACCGCGAGCCGCGCCACCATAGGCGGCATGGCCGGCAACAACAGCTGCGGCACGCGCTCCTTCCGCTACGGCATCATGCGCGACAATGTCACCGCGATCGACGCGATCCTCGCCGACGGCACTCAAGCGCGTTTCGGCGAGGTTCCGAAAAGACTCGACCGGCTCAATGCCCCCTCCCCGGCGCTTGAGTTGATGCGCGACCTTCTGGAGCTCGGCCGCAAGCGCAAAAAACATATCGGCAAGGCCTTTCCGGAAGTTTCGCGGCGCGTCGGCGGTTACCTGCTGGACGGGCTTGTTGCCGATGACGCACCGGTCAATCTCGCGAAAATCCTGATCGGGTCGGAGGGCACGCTCGCCATATCGCGGGCCATCGATCTGAAGCTTTCGCCATTGCCGAGGAATAAGGCGCTCGGCGTGTGCCACTTCCCCACCTTTCGCAAGGCGATGGAGGCCGCCCGGCATATTGTCGAGCTTGGGCCCACGGCCGTCGAGCTGGTCGACAAGAACCTGATCGAGCTGGCGCGCGACATTCCGATGTTCCGCGCCACGGTGAACCGCTTCGTGAAGGGTGAACCCGAAGCGCTCCTGTTCACCGAATTCGCGCAAGACAATCAGGTGGAGAATTTGCGTCGGCTCAAGCAGCTCGATGAGCTTATGGCCGACCTCGGTCACAAGAATGCGGTTGTCGAGGCAATCGGGGCGGAATTCCAGAAGGCCATCTGGGAGGTGCGCAAGTCCGGCCTCAACATCATGATGAGCATGAAGTCGGACGGCAAACCGGTTTCCTTCATCGAGGATTGCGCCGTGCCGCTGGAGCATCTGGCCGATTATACCGAACGGCTCACGGAAGTCTTCGAGAGACACGGCACGCGCGGTACCTGGTACGCCCATGCATCCGTGGGGTGCCTGCATGTGCGGCCCGTTCTCAATCTGAAGCTTGAGCAAGACGCCGCGACCATGCGCGCCATCGCGGAAGAAGCTTTCGAGACGGTGCGCGAGTATAAGGGCGCGCATTCGGGCGAGCATGGCGACGGGCTGGTCCGCTCGGAATTCCATGAAAAAATGTATGGGCGCAAGACCGTTGAAATCTTCGAGCAGGTGAAGGACCGGTTCGACCCCGGCGCTCGGTTGAACCCCGGCAAAATCGTCCGCGCCACGAAGATGAATGACCGCACGCTGTTTCGCTACCAGCCCGATTATCATGTGAGCGAGATCGACACCGCCTTCGACTGGTCGCAATGGAGCGGCGCCGGCAACGGCTTTCAGGGCGCGGTTGAGATGTGCAACAACAACGGCGCCTGCCGCAAGTTCGACGCGGGCGTGATGTGCCCTTCCTACCGGATCACCCGCAACGAGAAGGACGTCACCAGAGGCCGCGCCAATACGCTGCGGCTCGCCATCTCGGGGCAGCTCGGGAAAGACGCGCTTACCTCTCCGCAGATGCGCGAGACGATGAAGCACTGCGTCTCCTGCAAGGCCTGCCGGCGCGAATGCCCGACCGGCGTCGACATGGCGAAAATGAAGATCGAAGTGCTGCATGCGCATGCTGCGCGTCACGGCTCCTCTCTGCACGACCGGCTGGTCGCCTGGCTGCCGCGCTACGCCCCCATCGCTTCCCGCCTGCCCTGGCTTGTGAATATGCGAAACTGGGTTCCTGGCGCCGCGGCGCTTGCCGAAGGAATAACCGGTTTTACGCGCAAACGTCCCCTGCCCCGCTGGCGGTTTGACGCCTTTCGCGAAAAGGGTCCCTTCGGTTCCGGCAAGGGCGTTGAGATCGTCCTGTTCGCCGACAGTTTTAACCGCTACTTCGAGCCCGAAAATATCCGCGCCGCGCTGCGCGTGCTCACAGCCGCCGGCTACCGGGTGCATATCGCGGGCGGCTCCGGCCGGCCGGTCTGCTGCGGGCGCACCTTTCTCTCCGCCGGACTTGTCGACGAGGCGAAGTCGGAAGCACGGCGTTTTGTCGCGGCGCTCAAACCGCATATCGAAGCGGGCCGGCCGGTTATCGGCCTGGAGCCGAGTTGCCTGTTCACGCTCAAGGACGAGTTCGTATCCATGCTGCCCGGCGGCGACACGCAAAAACTGGCCGCCAACGCCGTTCTTCTCGAGGAATTTCTGGTAAATGAGAAGAAAGCCCGGCGGCTGAAGCTGAAACTGAAGCCGGCAAAACAGCCCCTTTTGCTGCACGGTCACTGCCACCAGAAATCCTTCTCGGCCATGGCGGCGGTCGAGGCTGCGCTGAAGCTCATTCCAGATATCCAGATGGAGAGCGTTCAGTCGAGCTGCTGCGGCATGGCCGGCGCTTACGGTTACGGCGCGGACAGCTACGACATGTCAATGGCGATGGGCGAAGCCTCACTGCTGCCGGCGGTGCGCGCCGCGGCTGAAAATACTCTCCTCGTCGCCGACGGTTTTTCCTGCCGTCATCAGATTCACGACGGCACGGGCCGCGACGCCCTGCATGTCGCGCGCATTCTAGATCGCCAACTTGTCACGCGGCCCCGAAACAGGGAGTAAGAGCATGACCAATGACGCAACATCTTCCCTGACGCGGCCGCAAACCGGCAACGCGCCTGCTTCGGAACCTATTCCCCGCCGCACGCTGCATGACGAGTTGCTTCAGCGTCTGCGCCAGATGATCGTCAATGGAGAGCTGAACCCTGGCCAAAAAGTTCCCGAAAAGGACCTTTGCGCGCGGTTCGGCGTCTCGCGCACACCATTGCGCGAAGCGCTCAAAGTGCTGGCCAATGACGGGCTGGTGACACTGACCCCCAATCGCGGCGCCATGGTAGCCGATCTCACGCTTGGCGACCTGGAGGAGGCATTCCCGGTCATGGGTGCACTGGAGGCGCTGTCGGGCGAAATGGCTTGCGCCAATATCACCGACGAGGAAGTCGCCGAGATCAAGAGGCTGCACAAGGCGATGGTTGCCCATTACGAGGCGCGCGAACTTCAATCCTATTTCCACGTCAATCAGGAGATCCACCAGCTGATTTTGGCCGCGGCCCGCAATCAGACTCTGACGTCGGCCTATCGCGGCCTTGAGGGGCGCATCCGGGAGGCGCGTTATCTGGCCAACATGTCCACCTCACGCTGGACACGCGCCGTCGAAGAGCATGAGCAGATGATTTCCGCACTCGAGGCGCGCGATGGCGCGGCGCTGGCCGCAATCCTGAAGAGCCACCTCGCCAACAAATTCGAAACGGTCAAGGAAGCGCTTCTGAGCCGGGTGGCGGATTAACATCAAAATCCACGCAGCTATGATCGGGGCTTAACCTCTCGCTCGTTTTCATGCATTAAGGTCGTCTGCGGATGGGTGGCCGAGTGGTTGAAGGCACTGGTCTTGAAAACCAGCAGGCGTGAAAGCGTCTCGTGGGTTCGAATCCCACCCCATCCGCCAGTTATCTTGAATAAGTGATTGTTTATGTGTGACTTTGTGGAATTGCCCACAAGCCACCCCCACATCTTACCCGACAGTCGAAATTCGTCTGGCCGAGCTTTTCAGATTCGCTGCCATGCTGCCCTTCCCGCAATAACGGCAGCGGAAAAATGGTCGCATACAGCAATTCATCGGCGTCAAATCGCGACCCCTGGAGCAAGGGCAAACTGATTGGTCAGAAGCCGACATAAGCAAGACGGCGGGGACCGGAACCGAGGCTGCTCTTGCGTCCCGGTCACGCCGCTATTGGCGCTTGAGCTTGCGCTCCTGCCAGAATTGCATTGCGCCCCGGGCATTTGCCTCGGTCAGCCTCTGATAGGCACGCGTGAGCGGAAGCACTTCCCGCAGGTTGGCGGCGATGCCGGTAACAGGCGACAAGGCAATCTCCTTGAACGCTTCGACGCTGAAACCGCTCGCACGGCAGGCAACAATCAACGCCTGCCCTGTCTTGTCCTGAACGACCCGCTGCGCCGTCACGAAATCGATATTCAGGAGTTTCGCAAGCCCCAGCAGGAACTCCATGGACTTCTTTTCGAAAGCGAAGCGAAGCAGGACATGCTCATTGAGCGCACGGCGTCGCCACAGATCCTCCACGTGGCGTTCGGCGTCACTTTTCTCGCTCGTCTCGATATCTGCCCTGATCGAACGGACGATGTCGTCCAGTTTCTCTTCGTCGGCATCGGTGAGCGTATCCAGAAAGGTGTGCTTGAGCTTGTCGGACACATGTTCGATCAAATCGATCAAAGCAGTGCGGGGGACGTCCTGCCGGTCGATTAGCGCAGACTGCAGCTTTTCTGAAATTTTCGCCCGATTGGCAACGTTTTGCACGTCTTCGGGCGCAATTTCGGCCGCTTCGTTGCGAACAAGGCTCTCGACCACATCGTCTTGCCCCCGATGCACCAGCACGGTGGATAAATTAGCGCTGATATCCGAACGCTTGGTAATGGCCAGCAGATGCTCCTGGCCGCTTCGCTGAGACAAGTCAATGAGATCATCTTCGGTAAGAACCGGGCTTTGTTCCAGCACAGGCTGCGCCACGGCAATTTCATCACCGGCGAGGCGCTTCACCAGTTTCCTGGGAGCGTCCGTTTCCGCCGCTATTTGCCGGGCCAGTTCCTCTCTTACTTGCCTTTCAAGATCATAGGCAAGCGTCTCCATGATATCGCCGAAATACTCGTTCTGCATCTCGGTATAGGAGCCCGGCCCCCCCAGAAAGACATCGGTGACTCGCCGCAGCAGGTCTCGGCGGCTATCTTCGTCCGTATGCTCGTGCGCCAATTCGACGAGCTGATTCAGATCAGTAAGCGGATTTGACATTTGACAACCTAGACGCCGATGGTTCGGGTGATTGGATTGTATATTTTCGAGATTAAAATGTTGTAACCAAGAGGAACGTTCTCGCCGGCTTCACCTGACATACCGCGCAGCGGAGCTCAGATCCGCGCGCACCACGATGAAGACGAGAATAGCGAATGGGGTTGTTGCGCGCGGCCAATCCCGAAATAGCGACAGGTCCTGCTAACATCGCCGCTGTCATCGGCATGCTGCAGAACACGCAATTTGCGTCGGATCTCACGTTTGTCGTCGTTCATCGAAACATCCTCCTTCTCCGTTCAGGAGATTATCGAAGGTGTCTCGCGAGTACGTACATATCTACAATGGCAGCACGCGGCGGCGGCATAAACCACAGTATCTGATGGCCTGAAACGCGTGCGATCGCGGTTAATGTGAAAGCGCCATTTATCCTATGGCATGTAAGAGTGGCCCGAGCGGGTTCCAGGTTCTGCTTACCACCATCCCCGATAATCGATGTAACGAATGTCCGACAGCCGCGCGCGGCTGGGCCGGTGTGGCATCATGAGAGAGAGCATGCGCAATTGCAGCCGGTCGGCGGCAAATTGCCACAACTCGGGCTCGGCGAGGCCTTGCGGCGCATCGTCGATGAGTTGGCCGTAGCTCACTGGCGCGCCGAACTGCAGGGTTATCTTGAAGGGCAGAATCGGTGGCAATGGGGGAGAAAAATGGAGCGGCACCCCCGGTTTCTTGTATCCGAACAGGCATGCCGCCGCTTCCTCCGCGCCGATCACCGCGACGGGAACGATGGGAGCGCCGGAAAGCTCGGCGTATCTCGCGACGTGAGGGGAAAATTTGAACACCGTGTAGCGGTTGCGGAAGGTGTGATAGCTTTCCTCCGGATAGATCAACATCGCCGCACCGCCTTTCAGTCGCTCGACCACCGGATCATCGGCGCCGATGTCCATCACGTCCTCGGTCAGGAACGACGCGCCGGCTTTTTTGAGAAACATTCGAATTGGTGCGACGGAGGCGTCCCAGTGATGGCCGATGACCCTAACCGGACGCTCAGTGAAACATCTCAGTAGGCAGAGACTGTCCCACCAAAGATGACCCGCGTGGTTACTGGCCAGCAGCACCGGCCCGTCGGTTTCCAGGGCGAAGCGGTTGCCCGCCACCTCGGGCCGGGCGTATAGGTCGATAAGAGGCCGGAGCAGCCGGTGTAGCCGCCAATAAAAAGCGTTGTTTGCTGCCGTGGTCATCCGCACCACCCTTCTTCCGAGCAACCGGCGTGCCATGTCGGTGAAGCGCACGGCCAGCTTCCCGGGCGTCCGGCCCATCTGTGTGACAGAGGTCTTAACAGCATTAGAAAGTGGCACGGGGGCTATCGATCTGCGCTAGCGTGCCCGGCGACGCTGTCTTCGCCGCGCAAGCATCTTAACCGTTTCTGATCAGCCCTCCGACGCTCAGTTAACCTGACAATGCCGCGTTCGACGCTACGCCGCCGATCGATCCAAGACTGCATCCAGAACCGGCTTCATCTCCACCTTCCCCGCCTGGATCTCCATAAAGTATGGATCGAAGAACCATGAGCCGGCGTTCAGGTACTCTGCTCCACTGCTGAGGCGCACGCGCCCGCGGCAGTGCGTGTGCCCCAGCAGCACATAGTCGAAACCGTGCATGGAAATCTCTTCAGCGCTTTCGCGGAACGCCGAAGGCTCGCCCGGTATTCCCTCACTTGGTTCCGTCCCGGCGAGCGCGCCGTGTGACCGGCAAAAGAAAATCCGGCGCAAGACATCCTTTATCTTCTCGGCGACGACATAGACTCGCGGATGGATGCGCAACGCAATGCCGCCGATGTATATCAAGGCGACGAACGCGCCCGGATATTTGACGAATGCGGGGTCGTATATATGGCCGTGTTCGATCCGAATGCGACGTCTGCCCGAATTCACGTTCAGGAATGGTACGACGTGGACGACATCCCAATCATCCAGGAAATTCTCCAAAACCATGTCGTGGTTGCCCACGACGTAGTAGACCCTCAGGCCACGCTGCCTGAATTTTCTCAGATAGGCGGCGCACTCCCCGAAATCCCGCATAACTTGTGCGAGCGATGACTGAATGATTTCGACACCGTCGCCGTTGATGCAGAAGCTGTACGAATTCTCCAGCGCATAGTTGAGCAATTCGATAAACAGGCGTCGCGACCGGAACATCCTGTTGCCGAGGTGGACGTCCGATACGACCAGCAGCCGCTCTTCCCTGACGGTGGTAATCACCTGCGTTACTCCGACTTGGCCTTATCCTGATCCAAGAGTTGAGGGGATTCAAACTCGTCGAACGGCACCGTCGGCGGGACTCCATCCGGCCCAAGCTCCACGAGCCTCTCATTGGCACCGCGCAACCGCCGGCTCATCGACTGCAACATCTCGAACGCGAACGCGGGGTTGCGCCGGATCTTCAGCAATAGCGTCCCAGGCCTGATTACCAGCACCTTGGTATCTCCGACCGCTCGGACGGTCGCATGGCGCGGCATCGACTCAAGCAGTGCCATCTCCCCGAAGAAACTGCCTCTTTCCATCCTCCCGAGCGTATGTTTGCGCGCGCCTATCTGCTTCGTGACCACGACGCTGCCCGATTGAATGACGTACATCTCACGGGTGTCTTCGCCTTCATGCACAATCACCTCGCCATCGTTGTAGGTCTCAACATAGTCGCCTCGACCGTGGTCCTTCATAGCTCCTCCGATCGCCAGTTCTCGACGCTGGATTTCGAGTGCGCGCCCAAAGTGACCGCCATTCTGCGCATAACCTCAAGAAAACGGAGTTGATCAAGATCAGTCCTGGACTCCGGAAATCTGGAACGCTTCAGGGTCAAAATGCAACAGCAAACTGCTTTTTTGGAAGGGAGATACGCGACAGGTACTTCTGGTGCTGTTTTTTTCCGCGGCGGAGCGTGTGAGCCATATTTTCACACGAACCTTCCTAAATGTCACATGGACAGTGGATTTGCGTTGGGGGAATATTTCAGACGGACAGATCAGGAGACTGACAATGCGAAACCGCGTTACATCCATCCTGGTTTTCGCACTCGGCACATTGGCCAGCACGGGCAACGCAAACGCAGATGGTCTTTCCGGAGTGTGGAGCGGGGGCGGTGCTATACAACTAACCAAAGGCGGGGTCGAAAAAGTACGCTGCCGCATAAGCTATTCCAAAAGCACCGGCAGGACCTTCTTGATGAGTGTCAAATGCGCGCACCGCAACGGTGCCTTCCGGCAGACCGGGCGCGTCGTCGAGAAATCGAGAAACCGCTTCACCGGTCGAATGTACAGCGATGAGCACAGCGTGTCAGGCGACATAGTGATTTCCGTTAAAAGCACCACCCAAACCCTGAGCGTGAAGAGTTCGAAGGGTTCGGGCAGCCTCAGCCTTTCAAAAGACTAGAGAGCTTCCGGTGAACCCCGGGGTCAAGTCAGGGATTCCCACTTGAACCTCCAGAACGACCGCTGGAGATTTCGACGGCAGACCGCACGGTTATCTCTCCCGCGCCTCACACAGACGGGAGACCACAGACGCTCACTGTCGTAACAGGCCAGCCTCTTACCGGGAACGCGGCAAACAAGGACGCGCCCTTTCCAGTCTGGCCCGCGGCTACAGCGGCAAGGTCAGTCAATTCCGGGTTCTGGCGGATGCATCAATCATTATTCGACGGCCAGCGACCCTCGACCACGGCGACAATGCAGGGCAAGAGCACTAGGTCGAACAACAGGGCCGTCACCAGAAGCAGGATCGAGATTTCTCCGAACAGCCGCAAAGTGGGCAACTCGCTGAGGAGCGTGCTGCCGAGCCCGGACGCAAGCACGGTGGTGCCGACGATGAGAACGGGACCGACCGCAGCCATCGTCTCGGTCAACGCCGCGTCAATCGTGCGGCCCGCCTGTCGCTCCGATCGAAATCGGCTCAGCACATGAATGGTGCTGTCGACGGCGATGCCGAAACCGATGGTGAATGCGATCACGCTGGAGAATTGCAGGCCGCGTCCGGTTAGGTAAAGAAAGGCCCCGCCGACCGCGATCGGTAGCAGATTGGGCAGGATGCTGATCAGCCCCGCTTTCGCCGAACGCAGCGCCAGGCCGATCAGTACGATAATGACGCAGATGGCGGTCAGAAGGCTGCGGTTAAGCTGGGCGATCATTTTGTGGCTCGCCGTCGCGGAGACAGCGGCCCACCCGGACAAGAGCAGGCGAACGTCTTTATGATCTTCGCCCAATTGGGCGAGCCGAGTTTCAAGCTTCTTCAAGATCGGCAGCAGAATTGCGGCATCGGCGCTCGGGAAATGCCCGGTCACGAGCGCCGAATTATTCTCCAGCGAAACAATCCGCGTGTTGAGCGGCGAGTCCGTGTCTGCAAGAAAGCGAAACACGTCCTGCTGGCCGCTCCCGCCGCTCGTCAGCCAGCTTTCGACACTATGCAGCGACCAGACCTCTTTCACGATCTCGGACTCTTCGAGTATCAAGTGCGCGTCGCGGATCAGGTTCAGCGTCTCCGGCGCTTCGAGCTTGTGGTCCTTCGGCCACTGAATGAGCAACTGCAGCGTCTCCGTGCCGGCGAGCTTTTTATCGATTCTCTCCGTGGCGAGATAGGAGGGGTTTTCCCTCGGCAGATACTCTTTGTAACTGTAGCTCGGCTTTGTCAGCGAATAGAACGCTCCCGCCGAGACCGCCAGCAGCACCCCGGCGAAAACCACAGTTCGGGGCCAGGTGAGAGCGGAGCCGACTATCAGATTGCAGAATTTGGCGATTGCGCCGATGGCCCGGTCCGGTTGCGGTTTTGGCGAACCCTCAGAGGCTGCCTTCCCAAGCAGGAAGTAGGAGAGCATAGGCACCGTCGTCATGGTCGCAACATATGCGATCATCGTCCCCATTGCGGCTGTGAGGCCAAATCCGGCGATGAAGGCGTGCGGAACCAGCATCAAGGTCAGCAACGCAAGGGTCGTCGTGATCGAAGTCAGGACGCAGGCGGGCCCGACGTCGACGACCGATGCAGTGATCGCCTCGTGCAGTGATTTGCCGGCCTCCAAATTGCGCCGGACCGCGAATAGGAGGTGCAGCGCGTCGGCGAAGACGATCACCATGACGAGCGCCGGAACGATGCTGGTAAGGACGTTGACCTCCTGGCCGCGAAGCTGCATGGAGCCAAGCAGCCAGATTACCGCGGCAACGGCCGGAGTGCAGGCGATCAGAACGTAGCTAATCTTGCGGAAGAACAGCCAGCATAAAATCACGCTCATCAGCAGACCGGCAATGGTGAAGTTCCTTTGATCGCGGAACAGCGCATCGATGATCTCGATGCGCATATACGCCAGGCCGGTGAGATCGGTTTTCAGGCCGGAGCCCTCCAGCGCACCGTCGGTGATCGTCCGGATCTCGGCCGCGATGCGCCGTAAGTCCGGTACGTCCATCTCACTGTCGAGCGCGACGACGAACAGGCTCATCTGGCCATCTTGGGAGAGAAGCTTGCCCTTGACGAGCGGATGGCGCAACAGCTCTTGTTGCAGTGCCGCGAGATTGTCCGTCTGCGGTGCCTCGTCCGGTATAACGGAAGGAATCTGGCCGTTCGCGTCCGGAGGGCGGCGAGCTGAGAACATGGAGAGAACGTAGCGCACGCCATCGATCAAGGTCAGGTCTAGATGCGCCGTTCGTAGACGCTCCAGATTGCCGGGAGTGAAGAGCTCAAGCCCTTCCACCATCAACAGGATTTCCTGTTCGCTGCCCGGATATTGGCTCGTCACTTCCTCCACTAACGCGAATTCGGGCGTGTCCGACTGGAAGATCTCCCGACTGTCGCTAGAATACTCGACATTGACGGCGCCGAAGAGCAGTGACGCGGTGATGGCGACAAGCGCCAGAAGTGTGGCGCGCGGGAATCTCAGCGCCAACAAGCCGAGATTTTCCAAGCCGAAGCCGGCCATCATAAGATGCGGATCAAGGCGTCCGAGACAATTCGGTCGGATCTATTCGATGGTTTGAACGGGAACAGCGACATCGCCACTACATCCCCCCCGTTGGCAATTTGTGTCACTGTGAAACCTGAAGCGCCCGAGTGGCACATACCTTGATCCAAGTCAAGCACGGCAGGGCGCAGGAACCCAATCGGGCATAACGCGGACGGCGCCTTCATTGCGTTGGAGAAACGCTTGCTCAACAATCTCCCCCCACGTCCCGCCGGCACCCATGACCGCCTGCCACAGGGGGAATCTTGATTCCGTCTGTCACGGACTTTTAGCGATAGTCTACGCCGACGCCGGCGGTCCCGGTGTAGCCACATGCGGACATTGGCAGGTCGTGACCCGACACTGCAATTTTGCCCCTGGATGGGTCCTTGTGCGGGTCGACGTCGAGATCCCCTACCTCTGGCGGGCAGTCGACCACGAAGGAGAAGTCCTTGAAGCGTTTTTCACAAGCAAGCGAGATCGCAAAGCTGCACTGAAATTTCTGAAGAACAAAATGCACAGCGAAAGCCCAATCGCAAACCCGCCGGAGTTGTAAATAATGAGGTCATGTCTGCCGGCCTTGCGTATTTCGGACCGCATGAGCGGGACGCCGGTCAAAAAATACCGCAAGCCCGTCGGGGCAACTAACTTCTGCACGGTGCTGTTTATGTCCTGGACAGGCAACATAAAACCGGCCTCCCGCACCGCACCGGGATCCAGCGCTACGATGATGAGTGCCGTTTGCGTTTCGCCTTCATGCAGTGAAAAAAGCTTGCCGCGAAAAAGCGGATCATTTGCGACGCGTTCAATAATTTTGTCGAGAGCCTCGCCGTCTGGCAACTCCGTTGGAAACAGTGGTCGTATTTCTCCATTTTCGTCCGGGGCGTCAGGCAGCGAAAATATCGAGATCACTTGGGAGACGCCTTCGACGAGCGTCAAGTCGAGATGTACTGTCCGGATCGTCTCAAGATTATCCCGCAACAGAAGGTCTGGGGCCTCCAGCATGAGCAAAAGGTCAAACTCGCTTGCCGGAAAACGCCTGTTGAAACTCTGATAGTCAGAGAATGGAGGGCCGTCCGATCGAAAGAAATCGGCCATCGAATGCCCTTGTTTCAACCGCCAGATCCCCATGCCGCCCAAGAAGGCAATCAGGATCACCGCGGTCAAACAGATCTTTGGCGCTCGCGCAGGGATAAGACCGAGCCGCTCAAGGCCAAACCCAACAAATTCTGTGCGCATGCCCGGACGGTCCTTCGTGTTGCCAAGCAGCCGGATCCCGTGCCCCAACGAAAGGAATTCACTCTAGCCAAATTCTGATAACATGTCCGACGCCAATTGATGTCTGCTTTGCCACTGAAAGCGGACATGCTCAGCGGCAACCCATTACGTCCGCTAAGTACCAGAAGCAGACATGACGAGACGGCGGCTAAGTTGGCCACCCTAGCCTGTATTCAGGTCCGATCAAGCGTCCGCGCCGCGGCTACCACCGCCTGGCCCAGCGCCAGACCGCCATCATTGGCAGGGGCCTTGCTCGCGATCAACACGTCAAAATCTTCAGTGCGAAGTTTCGCACTAACGCGTTCAAGCAGCAGACGGTTCTGGAACACGCCTCCGGAAAGAATGATCCTGTAAATACCATGTGTCGCGGCCAGCCGGACCGCCATGGCTACGCTCGCATCGGCAACTCCATTATGGAACCGGGCGGCGATGATTGCCGGATCGACGCCGGCGTTGAGATCCGCCAGAATTCCCTGCCATAACGGCGCCCAGCCGATTGTCGCTAGCGCACCCTCGTCGATATCGAAACCGTAAGCATGCCGCTCGTCACAGGCGCGCCCGGCCAGCGCTTCCAGTTCGATCGCCGCCTGCCCCTCATAGCCGATCCCTTCGCGGCAAATGCCGAGCGCGCCGGCGGCCGCGTCGAACAGCCTCCCGGCGGAAACAGCAAGCGGAGCGTTGAGCCCGCGTGCCATCATTTGATCGAGCGCGGCGAGCGGTTTCGCCTCGAGATAGTCGATGAGCGGCAAACCGGGATATTTCCGGGTAACATTCTCCCAGCCGATACAGGTGGCGAGGAACGCATAAGTATTGCGCCAGGGTTCACGCATCGCCCGCGCGCCGCCAATGAGCGGCGCGGGCGCGAAATGGGCAAGACGTTCAAAGTCCCTGTAATCCGCTCGCAGGAACTCGCCGCCCCAGATTCTGCCGTCATCGCCATAGCCCAGCCCGTCGAGAACAATTCCCAGGACAGGCCCGTGGTCGAGCGCCAGACTATGTTCGGCCATGCAGGCGGCAACATGGGCGTGATGGTGCTGGACGCTCTCAAGCCGTGCGCCCTCCGCTCTGGCGACAGTGGCGCCCCATTGGGTCGAGAGGTAATCGGGATGCCCATCAACGGCGACGATTTCCGGATCGAACTCATATAGCTGCCGGTAGAGGGAGAGATTCTCCCGATAGTCGGTGTGGACGCTTGCGTCTTCCAAATCACCCATATGCTGAGAAAGGATAGCCTCCCGGTCCTTCAGCAAACAAAAGGTGACCTTGAGCTCTCCGCCCATGGCCAGGACCGGTGGCGCCTTCTCAAACCCGCTCGGCAGGCGAACCGGTGCCGGGGCGTAGCCTCTGGCACGGCGCAGCAGCCGTGGCGCCCCCGCCATCACGCGCACAACGGAATCGTCCAGCCGGTTGACGATGTCCCGGTCATGCATGAGCCAGGCGTCGGCGATCTCAGTCAATCGCTCGCGTGCGTCCTCATTGGCAATACATTGCGGCTCGTCGCTGCGGTTTCCCGAGGTGAGTACAATGGGACGGTCGAGCTCCCGCATCAGCAGATGATGCAGCGGCGTATAGGGCAGCATGAAGCCGAGGTTTGTCTGCGCCGGCGCCACTGCGGGTGCAACGCACTTGCCCTCCCCCCTGGCCTCCAGCACGACAATAGGCGCGGCGACGCTGTTCAGAAGTTCTTCTTCCACGCCGCCAACATGCGCAAAGTCCCGCACCGTGGCGATATCGCCGGCCATCAGGGCAAAGGGTTTATCGTAACGCCGCTTGCGCCGCCGCAATTCAGCAACTGTCTTTTCGTTGGTCGCGTCGCAGGCGAGATGAAATCCACCAAGCCCCTTGATGGCGACAATGGCCCCCTTGGCGATCAGCCTCGCGGCGGCGGCGGCCGCATCGCCCTGCGCCAATATATCGACCTCTCTCCCATCGCCATCCTCCAGCCACAAACGCGGACCGCATTCGCCGCAGGCGTTGGGCTGGGCATGAAAACGGCGGTCGCCGGGATCGGCATATTCGCGCCCGCAGGTCGGGCATAGCGGGAAGACGGCCATGCTGGTTTGCGCACGGTCATAGGGGATCGCCTTGATGATCGACAGGCGCGGGCCGCAATGGGTGCAATTGGTAAAGGGATAGCGGTAACGGCGGTTCCCTGGATCCATCGCCTCGGCAAGGCAATCGGGACAGGTCGCCGCATCGGGAACGACGCCGGTCCGCACCTGGCCCACTCCACTGCGCAAAATCTTAAAGCCTTGCCGCGCCGGCTCGTCCTTTAGCGGCTGTTCGTCGATACTGTCGATACGCGCGAGCGGCGGCGCGTCGGTTCGCAGCCGCCTGGTGAAACGGCGCAGCGCATCCCGCTCGCCCCAAGCGCGGATCAACACACCTTCACCGTCATTCAGCACATCGCCGGCAAGGCGGCATTCGCGCGCCAGCCGCCAGACCGTGGGGCGGAAACCAACGCCTTGCACCTGTCCCCGCACACGAATGGCAAGGGCAATTCTTGCACCTGTGTCTTTTTCCAACAGATCCGCCATACCGGCCCTCAATGCACCGTGCAGACCATGCAAGGGTCGAAAGAACGTACAATATGCTGGACGGCAACGGGGTCCGTCTCACCCTCGCGCACAGGTGCACCGGCAAGGGCCTGTTCGAGCGCGCCGCGTGTGCCGCCAGCGTCTCGGGGTGAGAAATTCCAGGTCGTTGGCGAAACGATCTGATAGTTGAGGATGCGCCCTTTCTTGACCTTGATCCAGTGACCGAGCGAGCCGCGGGCCGCCTCGACCAACCCGAAACCTTCTGCTTCTTCGGGCATCTCGCCATGCGCGCAGAAAGGCTGGCGCGGCTCCAATGCACGCACCCATCCTTCCATCGCCACCACGACGCGGGCGATTTCGAGCAGCCGCGCGATCACCCGGTTGCGGACATTGCCGCCGCTGCGCGCCACAAGATCTCGGAACAGCGGATGGCCATCGACGACTTGCCGCGCAAGCGCACCGACCTCGACCACGTCGCCGGC